>CAZWQC010000351.1:0-3216 GCA_964635785.1 uncultured Ectothiorhodospiraceae bacterium | reverse complement strand
TGCCACCTCGACCCTCGCTTGCTTACTCGGTGCCATTTTCTTGATCGCCACGGGCGTCGCCTCTTGGCGCATTATCCTCGGCGTCTTTTTCGGCATGGTCGCCACCGCAACACTGTTCAATGTCATCGGCAGTCCGACCAATCCCCTGTTCGCCATGCCATGGTATTGGCATTTGGTGTTGGGCGGTTTCGCGTTCGGGATGGTCTATATGGCCACCGATCCGGTCAGTGCCAGCATGACCAACGCTGGCCGTTGGATCTACGGCGGCTTGATCGGGTTCATGACCGTCATCATCCGCGTGATCAATCCAGCCTATCCGGAAGGGGTCATGCTCGCAATTTTGTTCGCCAACCTGTTCGCCCCGTTGATCGACTACGCTGTCGTACAACTCAATATTCGTGCTCGTCTAAGGAGAACGGCGGATCATGGCTGAGAATACCGATCCCACCGCAAACACCGAGTCTTGGCTCAAACGTATGCTGAGTTTACCAAACGAAAGCATCCCCAAGACCTTGTTCGTGGCCATTTCGCTGTGCTTGGTCTGCTCCGTGATGGTCTCGGCCACGGCCGTTGTGCTCAGACCCCTGCAAGAGGCCAATCAACGGCTGGATCGCAAGCGTAACATCCTCGCCGCAGCCGAGGTTTTCGTCGATAAAGCGCACATCGAAGCGGCCTTTGCACAAATCGAAACCCGATTTGTCGATCTTGCCACGGGTGAATATGTCACCGACATCGATCCAGCCGGGTACGAGCAGCGTGCAGCAGCTCGGGATCCCGAACGCAGTATCGAGGTTGCCAAAGCGCGCGATATCGCCGGCATCAACCGCCGCGCGAAGATCGTGCCGGTCTATCTGGTCAAAAATCAACGCGCAAAAGACATAATCATCCTGCCCGTTCGCGGCTATGGACTTTGGTCGACCATGTACGGCTACCTGGCCCTTGAAGCCGATGCCAATACGATTGCCGGGATCAAATTCTACGATCATGCCGAAACCCCAGGCCTTGGCGGTGAAATCGACAATCCGGATTGGCAGGAAGACTGGAAAGGTAAAGCCTTGTTCGATGCGCAAGGCCAACTGGCCTTGCGCGTCGTCAAGGGAACCGTCGATCCACAAGCCAAGACGGCAAAGTATCAAGTCGATGGGTTGGCCGGGGCGACCCTGACCAGCAACGGGGTTACCAACATGATTCGCTATTGGGTCGGTGCGGACGGTTTCGGACCCTATCTCGACAGACTTCGCCAAGCACGAGGGTCGCAGCATGGCTAACGCAAAGAAAATCCTGTTCGATCCTTTGATCAACAATAACCCGATCACTTTGCAGATCCTGGGGATTTGTTCGGCTTTGGCGGTCACCACCTCACTGGCCGCCTCCATCACCATGAGTATCGCCCTGACCGTGGTCTTGGCCTGTTCGAGTTTTGCGGTCAGTCTGATTCGTGCGCACGTCCCTACCAACATCCGCATCATCGTTGAAATGACCATCATTGCGTCCTTGGTCATTATCGTCGATCAATGCTTGAAAGCTTTCGCTTATGAATTGAGCAAGCAGCTATCGGTGTTCGTTGGTCTGATTATCACCAATTGCATCGTCTTGGGCCGCGCCGAAGGCTTTGCCCTGAAAAACCCACCCTGGCCAAGCTTCTTGGACGGTCTTGGCAACGGCCTCGGTTACAGTCTGGTTCTCATCACGGTCGGTAGCCTCCGCGAATTACTCGGTGCGGGTACCCTACTCGGCAATCCGGTCTTGCCGCTGGTGAGTGACGGCGGCTGGTTTACCCCGGTCGGTCTGATGCTGCTGCCGCCCAGTGCGTTTTTCCTGATCGGTTTCATGATCTGGGGCTTGCGTACCTGGAAAACCGAGCAAGTGGAAAAACCCGAATATCAAATCCACCAAGTCCATCGCACCGAGGTGATCTAGATGGATGCGTACTTCAATCTTTTCATCAAAGCGGTGTTCGTCGAGAACCTGGCGTTAGCGTTTTTCCTTGGCATGTGCACCTTCCTGGCGATCTCCAAGAAGGTGGGCACTGCGATCGGACTTGGCCTTGCGGTGGTGGTGATTCAAACCCTGACCGTGCCGGTCAACAACCTCATCCATCAATTCTTGCTCAAAGAAGGCGCACTGGCTTGGGCGGGTCTGTCCGATGTCGATCTCAGTTTCTTGGGTCTGATCAGCTACATCGGCGTGATTGCGGCGATGGTGCAGATCTTGGAGATGTTCCTCGATCGCTATGTCCCGGCGCTGTACAACGCCCTCGGGATCTTCCTGCCGTTGATCACGGTGAACTGCGCCATCCTTGGCGGCACCTTATTCATGGTCGAACGCGACTACACCTTCGCCGAAAGTGTCGTTTACGGACTCGGCAGCGGCACCGGCTGGGCGTTGGCCATCGTCACCTTGGCTGGTATTCGGGAGAAACTGAAATACAGCGATGTCCCGGAGGGACTGCAAGGTCTTGGCATCACGTTCATCATTGCCGGCTTGATGTCATTGGGTTTTCTCGGCTTTTCGGGGATTCAGCTATGACCTGCCAACCGACCGTCGACACGCTTTCCGACCATGTAGCAAGGGACGATAGATAAACCATGATCGAAATCGTACTAGGCGTCTTGTTCTTCTCGACCATCGTCACCCTTTTGGTGTTCACGATTCTAACCGCTCGAGCGAAGTTGGTTGCCTCCGGCGAGGTACCTATCGTCGTCAACGAGAGCAAAACGATCAACGCCCCGGTCGGCGGCAAGCTATTAAATACGCTGGCCGATGCCCATTTGTTCGTCTCCTCGGCCTGTGGTGGCGGTGGCACCTGCGGGCAATGCCGGGTCAAAGTCTTGGAAGGCGGGGGGAGCTTGCTGGCCACCGAGGCCAATCTCATCAGCAAGCGCGAAGCCCGGGAAGGCGAGCGTTTGTCCTGTCAGGTCACGGTGAAACAACCGCTGCGTATCGTCGTACCGGAGGAGGTCTTCGGGGTCAAACAATGGAACTGCACGGTGCGTTCCAACCACAATGTCGCGACCTTCATCAAGGAATTGGTGCTGGAGCTGCCCGAGGGCGAAGTGTTGGACTTTCGTGCCGGGGGCTATGTTCAGATCGAATGCCCGCCGCACGAGATCGCCTTCAAGGATTTCGACATCGAGCCGGCGTTTCGTGACGAGTGGGACCGCTACGACCTGTGGCGGTACCATTCCAAAGTGACCGAACCGGTCAGTCGGGCCT
>CAZWQC010000350.1:0-3220 GCA_964635785.1 uncultured Ectothiorhodospiraceae bacterium | reverse complement strand
CGCGGGCCGGGTTCCAACGGGAGTGGGAAAAACCAGCCTCGGGATACGGAAGCACTCGATCAAACCAATCCGACCAGCGTCGCCCAAACGGATACGGCGGAAGATAGCATGAACGCCTCGAGCTAGGGGAGTGCGAACCGATGGTCGCTGCCAGACGGTTGCAGCGACCATGGTTTGATCCGAACCAATCCATCGAAAACCCACGTAGACCACTTTGGTCGCCGCCGTTCTTGCTCTACTGTTCGCGGTACCGCGCGGTTTTGCTGTCGCCGACTCGGGTCCAGGCGGTCGTTGTGTCCGTTCGTTAGCATTGGCATGGCAAGAATCTCGGCACGATTTTTCATCGACGCGTACCGATCGTCATCCTAACGCAATCCAGCAAGCGTATTCTTGCTTTCGGTCATTCAGGTAAACGCGATCACTAACCGGGTGAGCCTTTGCGGCAACCGATCGCTCACGTGATTCGGTATAATCTCGGTATAATCTCGGTATAATCGCCGAGGTAAAATCGCTTGGCCAGTGAGCAACGGGGCGAAACCGGCAGATCGCACGCATGTGATTAGTCGTTGCAAAAGCTCCTGCAGAAAAGGCTGTTGCGTTTCTGCCCCCGTGGCGGGAAGGGACGCAAGAACCGATGAGACGATGGATACGTCGGTTGCTCCGATTTCGTCAGATCCTAATACCGCGATGTTTAAGACCCAAGTATGCTTGAAAAGGCGCGTGTCAAGGGGCGAGCGAAGGCCGTGCGTCTCTCGTTCCTAACCGCCGAGAAATTTCTCGTCACTTTATTTTTCCGCGAGTGGAGACTCCTTAATGCCGTTTCCGAATAAAACGAAGATCGTTTGTACCATCGGGCCCGCGTCTGAAGCCCCTGAAACACTCGAGCACCTCATCCAAGCCGGCATGAACGTCGCGCGATTGAACTTCTCCCATGGCGATTTTGCGACGCATGAGCGGGTGATGCGCGATATCCGTGCGGCTAGCCGCAAGGTCGGCCGACGGGTGGCAATCATGGCGGATTTGCCTGGCCCAAAAATCCGTATCGGTCAGATCAAGGATGAGCCCCGAGCCCTTGCGATTGGAGAGGAAATCGTCCTGACCACGAACCCCCATCCGAGCGACGAGTCGGCCGTTTTTGTGAGTTTCGAGCCGTTGCCGAAGGTCGTCAAGGCCGGGGACACCCTGTACTTGAATGACGGTCTGATTCAGCTAACCGTGCATCACGTCGATGGCCTCGACGTGCATTGTAATGTCGTTGTCGGGGCCGAACTGCGTTCGCGTAAAGGACTGAACCTGCCCGGCATCGATCTCGGTATCAGCGCGTTCACTCGCAGGGACAAAGAATGTTTGTTGTTTGCATTGGAGCACGGTGTCGACGCGATTAGCCAATCGTTCGTGGCCAAAGCAGAAGAGGTGACAGCGGTGCGCGAAGCGGCTGCCGGGGCCGGGCGAGATGTTTTCGTGCTGGCAAAAATCGAGCGAGCCGGTGCGCTGGAACACATCGACGAAATCCTCGCGGTGACCGACGGTATCATGATCGCTCGCGGTGACCTCGGGGTGGAGATTCCCATCCATCGAATCGCCCGGGTGCAAAAGGAACTCACCCGTAAAGCGAACTTGCTCGGTAAGCCCGTGATCACTGCGACACAAATGCTTGCTTCCATGGTCAATCAACGTCGACCAACTCGCGCCGAAGCGACCGATGTTGCTAACGCGATTCTTGATGGAACCGATTGCGTGATGCTTTCCGAGGAGTCGGCAATGGGCCGTTATCCCGTCGATGCCGTGCGCATGTTGTCGGCTATCGCTACCGATACGGAAATAACTATGGATGAGCGTGGCAACATCATGCACGATACGATCGAAGAGTATGCAAAAGTGCATGGCGTGAATGTGGTCGATGTCATGACGATGAATATCGATAATGCGTTGCGGGGAATCTCCGCCGTTGGCGTGTTGGTTCCGACCAACAGCGGTAACACGGTGCGCAATGTCGCACGTTTCCGCTTACCCGTTTGGATCAATGCGTTTAGCGAGCACGAAAGTACTTGCCAACGGTTGATGTTCAGTTATGGGGTTTGGCCGGAGCACGTCGAAGAAGAACTGCGCGATTGGAGTCAGTTCGCGATCGACTGGCTCCACAAGCAAGGACTCACTGAAGGGTTGGCGATTTTGACGCAGGGGCCATCGAGTCGGCACCCCGATGTCGATCATCGGATGGATATTCTAGACTTGAGCCGGCACCGCAAAGAATGAGCATAAACCGATATTGATTCCGGTTATGGGAATCACAGCAAGGCGGCACCGCCGCCTCTGCCGGCGCCGTCATCGTTGTAACCGAATTGCTCGTTGGCGCGCGGGCATCCACACCTTGCTCTGTTTGCTTCGGTCGGGTATGCGAATGGCGCCGTGCGCTTCGTAGCGCCGGTTCGTCTGGGCCAGCGGCTTGGCTGTGCGTTGCCCTGACGGAGAGTGTTCTGGCTCGGGCAGGCACGCAGACAGGTATTCAGGTGGCTGTTTCGGCGCTGCGTAGGGTTGCGCGGGCTTGACCGGCAGCGAGCGTCCATCGACGTCTATTTATTGATCTATCTATCTATCTATCGAGGAAAACACCCTTGCGCTGGCGCTGGCTTGCGATCGTGTTGCTCACATGGCTGTTGGTGTCGATACCCGTTGGAGTCCATCTCGCCTACTTGCATCAACGCATCGTGACGGAGTTCGCACAAAAACAGTGGAGTCGACCGGGGCGGGTTTTCGCGCGTCCGCTCGAACTGTTTCTCGGCAAGGCGTTGACCCCCGACCAATTGGCGGTGGAGCTCGAACTGCTGCGCTATCGTCCGGGTAGTACCGATTTCGCCGGCTCATTCGTTCGCCGCGGTGCCGAGTTCACCATTGCGACTCGCGGCTTTCGGTTTGCCGAGGATAGCGAACCACCTCGACGACTCGCCGTCGAGTTCCAGGACAACCACGTCACGGCACTGCGCGATCTGAACAACAATTCAACCCCGGCCATTGTCCGGCTACAACCGCTATTGATCGCTAACTTGCACAGCCAGCGGGGTGAAGATCGGGTCATCGTCGATCTGAAAGATGTGCCGCAAACACTGATTACAACGCTGCTCGCCATCGAAGATCGGCGGTTCGATCATCATGTCGGTGTCGATCTCGTCGCGATTGCGCGCGCTGCTTGGCGCAATCTGCGTGCCGGGCGGGTTGTGGA
>CAZWQC010000349.1:0-3228 GCA_964635785.1 uncultured Ectothiorhodospiraceae bacterium | reverse complement strand
TCAGTCAGCGAGCAACAGGCCGTCGAGGCCCTCGATAAGGCGGTCGCATTGCGGGATCAAGGTCGTACCGAGGAGGCCCGGGCGCTGCTCAAAGAGAGCGCCCGCCAACTCGATGAGGCCGCCCAACGCTATCAGGCCCCGGCCCTGAATGAACAGCGCCTTAGCATCGAACAGGCAGGACGCGAACTCGATGCCCCGGCCGCGGCCTGGAATCGGAGCCGCAAGCAGATCTTCGAGGACAATTATCAGCGCAAGAGTCAGCAGACTTATTAAGCTGTGCTTTGATGTTCGGGGTCGGAATGGTTTCCGGGCTTCTAAAATGGGCCAGGCCGCCCGGTCTTGTAGCGCAATGGCTCAGGCCGGCGACAGCAGGCGCAGGAATTCAAGGTAAATCCAGAACATCGCCGGCATCAGCAACAGCAGAACGGTGCCGCCGACGGCCAGTCCCCAGGCCATGTGGCGGGCCGGGGGACCGGTGCGCAGCGGCGTTGGTCGCAGTACCCGCTGTCCCTCCAGGGGAAATCGCCCGGCTCGCAGGATGGCGCGTGCCAGCCACAGCATCCAGCCCGCCATCAAGGTGCCGGTTAGCAGTATGATCCAGAAGGCGAGGGTAGAAACGCTCAGCAGCCGCTCTCGGTCCACTGCCTCCGGCGAGGCCGCCAGGTTCCGCAGATAGCCATCCAGGCCGTACCCGGTCAGCCCGAGCAGCAGCAAAAGGCCCAGCATGATCGCCTGAACGCGGCGCACGAAGGCCGGGTCCGGCTGGATGATCACCGGTTTAGCCACGGTTTTGCCCTCTTTCACCATGTGTCATTCGACCTCTTGAAAAAGTACCCGGTCTGGGAATGGCTGGCGTCTTGCCTGCATCATACCTCGCATTGGAGCCCCGTAGGCACGCATCGCTTGACGGTGTCGGCCCTTGCCCCGTCTCGCCCCGGTGTCGCTGCGGGGAGTCGACTTTTTTTTGGCGGGAACTCTCGACCGATTCTGCCGGGCGGGTTGGGTGGCAGGATGCGCCTAGAGATCAGCGCCGAGGCAAAGCCACGCCTTTCGTGGTGTCCAGAGATGACCGCGACGTCTGTCGTCAAGGCAGAGCGTCACAACCCGCTTTTCAAACTCGCTTCTAAAAACTTGTCCAAATCACCGTCGAGCACGGCTTGCGTATTGCCGATCTCGACATTGGTTCGCAGATCTTTGATCCGCGATTGATCGAGGACATAGGATCGAATCTGACTGCCCCAGCCAATATCGGATTTGCTGTCCTCGACCTGATTGGCTTGCTCGTTGCGCTTTTGCATTTCCAGTTCGTACAGCTTGGCTTTGAGTTGGTTCATAGCCGTCGCCCGATTTTTGTGTTGAGACCGATCATTCTGGCATTGCACAACGATACCCGTCGGCAAGTGGGTGATGCGCACGGCCGATTCGGTCCGGTTGACGTGCTGGCCACCCGCGCCGCTGGCGCGGTAAACGTCCACGCGCAAGTCGCTCGGATCGATATCGATTTCGATGCTGTCGTCGACCTCCGGCGCCACGAAGACAGCGGCAAACGAGGTATGGCGGCGATTGCCGGAATCGAACGGGGACTTGCGCACCAACCGATGCACGCCGGTTTCGGTCCGAAGCCAGCCGAACGCGTAATCGCCATCGACTTTAATCGTGGCGCTCTTGATGCCGGCCACGTCCCCGGCCGAGGCTTCGATCAACTCCGCCTTGAAGCCGCGTCGCTCGCACCAACGCAAATACATGCGCAAGAGCATCTCCGCCCAATCTTGCGCCTCGGTCCCGCCGGAACCGGATTGAATGTCCAAGTAGGCATTGTTGGCATCCATTTCCCCGGCGAACATGCGTTGAAACTCGAGTTTTGCGATCTGTGTTTCGCTTTTGTCGAGGTCGGCCTGGACCGCAGCAACGGTTTCCGTGTCGTTCTCTTCGGCCGCGATATCAAGGAGATCCTGCGCATCGTTGAGTCCCTGCTCCACGCCATCCAACGTTTGGACCACCTCGCCTAGACGGGCTTGTTCCTTGCCGAGGGCTTGGGCGCGTTCCGGATCATTCCAGATATTAGGTTCTTCCAGCTCCCGACTAACTTCCTCGAGCCGTTCACGCTTGCTATCGTAGTCAAAGATACCCCCTCAGGGCCGCGATACGCCCTTTTAAGTCTCTGACTTGGGAATATAAGGGATTGAGTTCCATGTTGGCTTCCAGCAATCGAAAAACTGTCAATGGTACGTGAGAACCAGCCTGATGAAAACGGTTTCATGCCGAAACCACGTCGCCAGCGCGGGGCGTGCCTTGGCCCTGCGGCGGGGTTATGGACAAGCCCTCGCGCTCGCCTCGCTCCTAACCCCTCTTTTCTGTAGTAGCCTGGTCTTGTTTGTGGTTTAATCATCGTACCTTTCCAGGATTTTCCGATTCTCGACACATGTATCAATCGTTGCAACAAGAGGGACGAGGGACGAGGGACGAGGGACGAGTCTTCGTGCTCGCCCCTAACCCCTTGCCCCTGAATTCTGCTTTGGCCAGAGGACATGACGACGGTGCCGGGGAACGAAAGCGAACGGCGAGGGCGGTCCGGTTCGAACGCTATCGCCGGGGGTTGCCGTTCGTCGTGGTTGTCCTGTGCTGCGCGGGGATCGTGACCACCGATGTGGGTTTGTCCCTCGAGCAGCGGTTTGGGTTGGGTGCGTTGTTTGGTTTGCGCGGTACGTTAGCGGCACCGGACTATCTGACCATTGTCAGTGTCGATGAGCTGTCGGCGCGCGAATTGGGCTTGGATTCAGGTATGCCTTGGCCCCGGGCACTGCACGCCTGCTTGCTCGACTATCTCGTGGCACAAGAGGCGAAATGGGTCGTCTTCGATATTTTTTTTGCGGCCGATAAACCGATCCCACCCGCCCCAGCGTTGGATGACCCGGTCTATCGACAATGCCCGCAGGTCCGTGCGGCGATGGCGGCCGGCCGGACCCAGACCGAGGTGTTGGCCGCCGCCATAGGGCGGGCCAACCGTGTGTTCGTGTTGAGTCAGACGGCGCAATACTGGTTGCCGTTGAGGCGAGAATCTGCGGTATTAGCGCAAGCGGCCATGCCCACCGGCGCAGTGGTTGCCAACGCGCTGGGTTTCGGGCCGTTTCCATTACCCCTTGACACACAGCTCGTATCGCATTTTGTGTCCCACGTGCCCGGCCGGGGCGGCGTGGTACAGGCGACGTTACCCACGGTCGTGGTGAA
>CAZWQC010000348.1:0-3229 GCA_964635785.1 uncultured Ectothiorhodospiraceae bacterium | reverse complement strand
GCGATCGACTGCTTCGCCGAGCATCTTCCCGACGTATTCAATCACAATCTGGAAACTGTACCGAGCCAATACCGCCGCGCTCGCCCCGGCGCCGACTATCGTGATTCGCTTGCACTGTTGAAACGAATGAAAACACGCTACCCTCGTCTCACCACCAAATCCGGTCTGATGCTCGGGCTTGGTGAAACCGTAGCGGAAGTCATCGATGTCATGCGCGACTTGCGCGAGCACGATTGCGATATGCTGACCTTGGGCCAATACTTGCAGCCGAGCCGGGGCCATTTACCTGTCAGTCGCTACGTCCACCCCGACGAATTCGATCAGCTCCGCTCTATCGGCGAGGAACTCGGCTTTGCCAACGTGGCAAGCGGCCCTCTGGTGCGATCGTCGTATCATGCCGACCAACAACACCAAGCGATTGCCACGACCTAAAGCCATTCGCCAACAAGCGCAGATACCGACGTGGCTCAAGCCGCCTGATGGAAAAACTCGCTCAGCGGATGAGGTTGCCCGCAGCGTGCTCGCCTTCGCCGTGATTGCTTGTTGCCCGCACCAACACCATGACAATGCTCACAACGATTGCACACGTGGCGCGCGAAGCCGCCCCGCATCATTGTTAACCGAATCGGCCGGTGATGTATTGTTCCGTCAGTTCATGCTGCGGACAGGTGAAGATCTGATCGGTGGTGCCGACTTCGATCAGGTCGCCGAGGTGGAAGTAGGCTGTGCGCTGTGACACACGTGCCGCTTGTTGCATCGAGTGGGTGACGATGACGATGGTATAGCTTTCCCGTAATTCATCGATCAACTCCTCGATTCTCGCGGTTGCAATCGGGTCGAGTGCAGACGCGGGCTCATCCATCAGGACCACCTCCGGGCTGACGGCAATCGTGCGCGCGATGCACAGGCGTTGTTGCTGTCCACCGGATAAGCTGGTGCCCGGTTGGTCCAAGCGATCCGCCACTTCGTTCCAAAGACCAGCCCGCCGTAAACTGGCTTCGACGATGTCTTGCAATTCCGCTTTACTGTCGGCCAAGCCGTGAATCTTAACGCCATAGGCCACGTTATCGAAGATCGACTTCGGAAACGGATTGGGCTTCTGGAACACCATGCCCACCCGAGCACGAAGCAATACCACATCCACATCTTTGCCGTAGATTTCTTCGCCATCAAGCTGGATCACGCCGGTCACCCGCGCGGAATCGATCGTATCGTTCATCCGGTTCAAACAGCGCAAGAAGGTCGACTTGCCACACCCGGACGGGCCGATCAAAGCGATCACTTCATTGTTCCGGATATCCAATGAAACATTGTGCAGGGCATGGTTATTCCCGTAATACACGTTGACATCTCGACAGCTCATCGGCGGATTATCAACAAAAGGATCACCAACCGTCTCTCGGTGACTTTGCGGATAGACGGTAGTCCCGCCCCCCGCATCCCGGTAGCGGCGTCCCGCATCCGGGTGCGACCGGTCAGTTTGCGGATTGATGGCTGCTTCACTGGACATGGCTAAGTGCTTTCCTCGTCAAAGACAATCATTGAACAAACCTTTCACAACCCTCATTACCAACGTCGCTCGAGCCGACGACGCAAAAATACCGCGAAAGCGTTCATCACGATCAGGAACGCGAGTAAAACCATAATCGCACCCGCGGTACGTTCCTCGAACGCACGCTCCGCGCTTTCCGCCCATAGATAGATTTGCACGGGTAGAACCGTTGCCGGATCGCTCACTCCTCCCGGAACGTCCATGATGAACGCAACCATGCCGATCATCAACAACGGGGCGGTCTCGCCCAAGGCTTGCGCCATCCCGATAATCGTTCCCGTCAACATGCCCGGCAGCGCCAGCGGTAGCACATGATGGGTAATGGTCTGCAATTTGGAAGCGCCGATTCCCAAGGCGCCATCGCGGATCGACGGCGGGACCGCACGCAGCGATGAACGACTCGCGATGATGATCGTCGGCAACGTCATCAGACCCAGGACCATCCCTGCCACCAAAGGCGTCGACCGCGAGATACCGAAGAAATTGACGAACACCGCCAAACCAAGTAAACCGAACACAATGGAGGGAACCGCAGCAAGATTGTTGATATTGATCTCGATGAAATCCGTCAACCGATTCCGTGGAGCGAATTCTTCCAGGTACACCGCAGCCGCGATACCGACCAGAAGGGATAAAACCAAAGTCACTGTCAAGGTATAGAATGAACCGACCACGGCACCCCAAATTCCCGCGAGCTCAGGTTCCCGCGATGCCCCGCCGGTGAAAAAGCCGACATTGAAGCGCTTTTCCAGCAATCCGCGCTCTTTCAGTGACATAACCCAACTCACTTGGCGATCGTTCAGGCGTCGATCGGCTTCCGGCGTAGCCAGGCGCACGATGTCCCAGCTCCCTCGTTGGGTGTTTTCACTTCCAAGTGGCATAAGCGCTTGCCCGACGATCTCACTGTTCGCCAACTTCTGCACTTTGATCACGCCGCCATTGATGCGAACCAAATACGACGGCATGTCAGCAGTCAGTGTCAGTTGGTTGCCCGGCGTCTGCTCAAGAGCGGTGTACCGGGCCGCTTCCGTCGTCTTTGCGCTGATCTGCCCAACCAGGACATCAATGCGTTCCCGCACGTGGTCCAACCGTATGGGTATCCTGCCCACGTTCGCCCCACCGGGCATCGCTGACAGACTGTCGGTCAAGTTCTGTTCCTCGGCCCGCAACCTTTCCAGTGTGTTGCCCAACCGCGCTGCCTCTTGGCGCAATGACTGCGCTCGCTGGCGCAAATACCATTTGGTTTCCGCCACCAAATCGGCAAAGTCATTGCCCGTGGAGGACACTGTCACCTGACCACTGGTTCCAGAAGGTGTCGCTTCGCCGTGCGTGGTCAGTCGTTCCATCTTCGTCGCACGCCCTTTGAGCAACATGTCGATGTCGTCGTCAGCGGGTACCCAAAGTTGAATGGTCTGCCCGACCAACTCGGGCTTGGCGCGGACTTGGTCCCTCAATTGATATACCGCGCCACTGCTCGGAATGGCAAACAATTCACGCTGGGTGGCACGCGAACGCACCTCGGGGAACAATTCCAGCATCGCCAGCTTGATCAAGCGGCCATAGTTCGCCTGACCGAGCTGCTCCGGATCGCGGTTACCTGCGGGGTCGAGCACCCGCTCATCCAACGTGACCGGCAACTGCATATACGTCTGAACGAAGGCCGTATACCCTTTCGCG
>CAZWQC010000347.1:2043-3230 GCA_964635785.1 uncultured Ectothiorhodospiraceae bacterium | reverse complement strand
TTGCGTCGATGCAGCTCACCCTCGGTCGATTGTTGGTCGCACCGGCGGACACCAACGGCTCGTTGCGGCTAAGTGGAACAGTCAATATCGCGGATACAACACAGCCGACGTTCCAGCTGACCGGACTGTGGCATGATTTGCGTTGGCCTTTGACAGGCGAGCATCCCATGGTTACGGCTGACCATGGGGCCATCATCCTCAACGGAAGCCCGCAGGACTACCGGGTCAGCCTGCAAACCCAATTGGCTGGCGAACAGATCCCCTCGAGCTGGTGGCAAATCGACGCCGTCGGCAACACCCAAGCGGTCACCATCGAGCAAGTCGCCGCCGATCTTCTCGATGGCCATTTGCATCTGAGCGGACAAGCGCAATGGGCACCGACGGTCAGTTGGGACATGCAACTTGCGGGGAATTCGCTCGATCCCCTTGTTCAATATGACAAGCTGTCTGGACCTCTCAATTTCCGGATCGATACGGCCGGACGCCTCGGTGATGAGCTCAAGGCGAAGGTAACACTGGCGGATTTATCTGGCCAGCTTGCGGACTATCCCGTTGCAGGTCGCGGCAATATCGCTGTGACCGGTGACACCATCATGATCGAAGGATTGGTCATCAGTTCCGGTGACGCCGAACTGGCCGCGGATGGGAAACTGGCCAAAGCCGATTCCGCGATGCAATGGTCGTTGCTGGTCCCTGATCTCGGCAAGTTCTTGCCGAACGGCCAAGGCCGGATCGAGGGTCAGGGACAGATCGCCGGCCGGATGACCGCACCGAACGTCACCGCAAAGCTCGATGTCGTCAATGTCGCGATCAATGACGTCGAAATCGATCAGCTGCACAGTGACATCGATGTAGACTTGACTGCCGGTGGTCAATTGGTGCTGAGCGTGACCGGCAAGGGTCTGTCGGTGGCGGATCAGTCGATCCAGCAAATTCGAATCGAGGCCGACGGCGTGACCGAACAACATCGCTTGGCGCTCGACGTGACGCAAAATGACCAAAATTCATTGCACTTAACGCTGGCCGGCGGTTATGCCGAACCGCAATGGCGCGGCCGAATCGACCAGCTTAGGGTTGCCTCGGCGTTGGGCGGTCATTGGCACTTACCGGCGCCTGCCCCCCTTGAGGCCAGTCCAACCCATGCCCGTCTGGAGGGTTTCTGCTTGATCCGCGAGCAAGGATCGGTT
>CAZWQC010000347.1:0-2033 GCA_964635785.1 uncultured Ectothiorhodospiraceae bacterium | reverse complement strand
TCGGTTTGCATGGACGGCGAATGGCAGTCCGAACAAAGCCAAGCGCGGGTGCGTTTAAAGGCCCTCGAACTTGCCTGGTTACAGCCGTTTTTGCCGGCAACCCTAGGAATTGGCGGTCTACTCGCAGGTCAAGCGAGCGCAACCTTGGCGGACAATATTTCAGCCAATTGGCAGCTCGCCTTGCGCGGGGGCGAGGGGCGTTACCAGGTTTCACCCGAACGACAGCTGGTAGTTCCCTTTGATCCGGTCGACGTACGTGGCGTGATCGGCGCGGACACGGCCGAGGTTGCACTCGATCTACACCTGGGCACTCGCAGTCAACTTCAGCTTAACGCCAACGTTCCGCGTGCAGCATTGGCAGCCGATCCGTTGTCCGCGCCGTTGTCCGGTCGCGTCAAGCTTGTGTTCGACGACTTCGAGCGCCTGCACTGGCTGCTCCAGGATCGCGTCGAAGCCGCACACTTCGACGCCGACGGTGAGTTCCATCTAGCCGGACGGTTGGGTGAACCGAGACTGACCGGACGCACAACCTTACGGGGCAAACTCACGGAGATTGCCGATCTCGGTATCGATTTCGATCCGATTGTGGTGGAGCTGATCGGGGATGGCAGTGAACGCTTGGCCATTCAAGGCGAATTGGTGTCTACCGGCAAGCTCGGCGTCGATGGACAGGTCATTCTCGATGCGACACAGGGCTGGCCGGCGGATGTGCACTTGGTCGGGCGCGATATCCAACTCGCCGACAAACCGCGGATGCGGGTCTGGCTCTCCCCCGATTTGCGGATTGACTATCGGCCCGATTTGCTCAGTGTCGTCGGCGAATTGGTCGTACCGATTCTCAGCCTCGAGCCAAAAGAACTACCCTCGGGTGCCAAAAACGTCTCCGCCGACGTGGTGGTGGTGGGCGAAGCGCCACCGCCACCGCGCAAGCCACCGATGCCCATCGCTGTCGACCTGCGCTTGACCCTTGGCGACCGGGTGCGGTTTCGCGGTTTCGGTTTGGACGCCAAGTTGGGTGGTTCCTTACGCGTCGTGCAAAAACCGGACGAAGCGGCGATCGCCACCGGCACCTTGCGTATTCGGGAAGGGGCGTATACGGCCTATGGTCAGGATTTACGCATCCGTGACGGACGTTTGCTGTTTGCCGGTACTGCCGTCGATAATCCCGGGCTCGATATTCGCGCCATCCGTGAAGTCGACGACATGGTGGCTGGGGTGAAAATTAGCGGCGTTGCCAAAGACCCGGAGTTGACCTTGTTTTCCACCCCACCGATGAATCAAACCGATGCGTTGTCCTTGTTGCTGACCGGCAAGCCATTGCGGGGCACCTCCAGCGAGGAGCAGCAATCCCTGAATGCGGCCGCCGCCGGCATGAGTGCAGCGGGTGGATTACTGGCCAACGATTTGCGGCGCAAGCTCGGTTTCGAGGAACTGCAATTTAAGGGCGGTGACGACATTCAAAGCAGCTCGATCTTGCTCGGTCGATACCTTACCCCACGCTTGTACATGAGTTATGACGTCGGTTTGACGGGAACATCCGAGGAAGTCAAACTGCGCTACGAACTGACCAAGCAATGGGCAGTCGAGACCGCCAGCGGCGATGAGACCGGCGGGGATTTGATTTACACGATCGAGTTGGATTAACGCTGTCGGGGCGAGGAGGATTGCCCCTCGGTCAAAACGGCGATGACCTCCTCTCGCTCTGCTCGCACGGCCCAGTCGATGGCTGTCTTGCCAGCAAAGTCCTGGATAGCGACCTGCGCGCCGTGTTCGAGCAAATGTGCCACGGTGGCCACATGGCCACGCTTGGCCGCCCAGATGAGTGCCGTCCAACCTTGGGTCTGTTCTTGCCGATCGATTGCTGCGCCGGCCTGCAACAGGGCATCGACGACCTCGACGTGATTTTCCGCTGCGGCCAACAGCAAACTGGTGTAGCCGCCGCTATCCTCGGCATCGACCGCCGCACCCGCCGCGAGCAATCGTTGCACCAAATGCAGATGCCCGGCCTGAGCGGCACGCATTAAGGGCGTGAA
>CAZWQC010000346.1:0-3254 GCA_964635785.1 uncultured Ectothiorhodospiraceae bacterium | reverse complement strand
TTGGCCGAATTTAACTGACCGACTGTGATGTGTTGAGTGGTATTGGCCAATTCTCTCGCCTCTTTTCCGATGTAGTCTCCTTTGCTGAAACATTGCTTGCAGGCATCGCCTCGTCGGCAAATGCGGTGGCGTCCATCGAGCCGTGCAAGCGGTAATTCCGGCGGGCGAGTGGCGGCTTGCACTGTTGTGGGGCGAGTGTCGGTGCGATTGCTTTTGCGTGGTG
The DNA here is from genome assembly GCA_964635785.1 of uncultured Ectothiorhodospiraceae bacterium. Lineage (GTDB taxonomy): Bacteria > Pseudomonadota > Gammaproteobacteria > CAYFSA01 > CAYFSA01 > CAYFSA01. The sequence goes on along the minus strand of CAZWQC010000346.1, from coordinate 3,031 downwards.
CGACCGTGCAGCGAGAACCGGCAGGGCGTTTTCACGCAAGATTATCCGGCAGAATAATGGAGAAACCTAATCTCTGCCGGGCATTGTTTTTTTACGTCGCTTCGAGGGGAATTGGCATAGCTTGTGCAGCCTACTGGCATGCCGTCGCTCCGAGCCGTGCGAACGATAGGCAGTTCTACTTCACCATGTTTCAGGAGATGTCTGTATGACCCCTAGCGATGTCCTTAAGATGATCAATGACAAAGAAGCAAAATTTGTTGATCTACGATTTACCGATACCCGTGGCAAGGAGCAGCACGTCTCGATGCCTTCGCACATCGTTGACGAAGGTATGCTCGAAGATGGCAAAATGTTCGACGGCTCATCGATTGCGGGGTGGAAGGGTATTCAGGAGTCGGATATGATCCTGATGCCCGATCTGACGACAGCGGTCATGGACCCATTCATGGAAGAGCGGACGCTGATTTTGCGTTGCGATATCGTCGAACCGGCGACAGGTCAAGGTTATGAACGCGACCCGCGGTCTGCGGCGAAACGTGCCGAGGCCTACATGAAGTCCACGGGTATCGCCGATACGGCATTGTTTGGTCCGGAGCCCGAATTCTTCGTGTTCGACGATGTGCGCTGGGGTGTCGAAATGAAAGGATGCTTCTTCGAGATCGATTCCGAGGAGGCGGGTTGGAACTCGGAGAAAGTTTACGCCGATGGCAACATTGGGCATCGTCCCGGCATTAAAGGTGGTTATTTCCCGGTTCCACCGGTGGATAGCCTACAGGATTTGCGTTCGGCAATGTGTTTGGCCATGGAAGAAATGGGCGTAACGACGGAAGTTCATCACCACGAAGTGGCAACGGCTGGGCAGTGTGAGATTGGTTCGGTGGCGGCGACTCTTGTGCGTCGCGCCGATATGAATCAGATCTTGAAGTACTGCGTTCACAATGTCGCGCATAATTTCGGCAAAACCGCCACGTTTATGCCAAAACCCCTAGTCGGTGACAATGGTAATGGGATGCATGTGCACCAATCGCTGAGCAAGGACGGCCAAAACTTGTTTGCCGGTGACGAGTACGGCGGCTTATCGAAAACGGCTTTGTATTACGTCGGGGGTATCATCAAGCACGCGCGTACCCTCAATGCCTTTACGAATGCCTCGACCAATAGCTACAAACGCTTAGTGCCGGGCTTCGAAGCACCGGTGATGTTGGCTTACTCGGCACGCAATCGGTCGGCCTCGATTCGTATTCCGTACGTAACCAATCCCAAGGGTCGGCGTATCGAAGTGCGGTTCCCCGACTCGGCGGGTAACGTCTACTTCACCTTTATCAGTATGTTGATGGCGGGTCTGGATGGCATTAAAAACCAAATCGATCCTGGTGAGGCCATGGACAAAAATCTGTATGATTTGCCGCCCGAGGAAGAAAAGAACATCCCGCAGGTATGTCACGCGTTGGATCAAGCACTGGCTGCCTTGGACGGCGATCGGGAGTTTCTCAAAGCGGGCAATGTGCTCTCCGATGACGCGATCGATGCCTACATTAATCTGAAAATGGAAGAAGTGACACGTTTGCGCATGAGCACGCATCCAGTCGAGTTCGACCTGTACTACAGTATGTAGCGGGACAACGGCAGTGCGAGCACGTTGGTACGACATCCTTTTGCCAGGTTGTTTCGGTGCGACGACCGTGCAAGGCTGCCTTGTCTTTGTGAGCGGTACTTAGGTTTGCTATCGGCGTCACGATTCCCGCTTTGCAGGCCAAGGAAATGGTGTTTAGGCAGAACCTTTACACCGGGAACGGAGTGGTACCGACGCTTCAGTAATCGTGTCAGAAGTTCTGTTGTTCCTTCCCCCGCGGGGGGAAGGAACAACAAAACACTTTCTTACGTAACCTATTTGTACCCACTAAATAGTGGGTAATCTGTCGATGGTGGTGGGAGGTTGGTGGCTAAATGCGATACGGCGTTGGCTGGCCACCGCTGGCTTGCCGTCGAGCAAAAGCCGACCAGGACCACGATACATCGATGTCTGAAAGTGCGCCTGTCCCCTGCCATCTGCTGGATAATTTGACCACGGGTGTGTTGCTACTCGATCAGGCCATGTGCATTTTGTACGCAAATCCAAGCATGGAGACATTGGTACACTGTAGTTTCAAAAGAATGCAAGGAGTGCCGCTCAACGCATTGTTGGTGGCAGCTGAAGATCTTGAAGTTGCGCTGCGTGGCGCGTTGACGAGTGGTCATCCGTACACGGAGCGCGAATTGCGGTTGCTCCTGGCCAGTGGCCAGAGCTTGACCGTGGATTGCACTGCCACACCACTGTTGGAGCCGGATGTGGCTCGTCGGCTGTTGATCGAGCTGGTGCGAATTGACCGGCAATTGCGAATCACCCGTGAGGAGCAGCTCCTCAGTCAGCAACGGGCGACGCGTGCGTTGCTTCGCGGGCTTGCGCACGAAGTCAAAAATCCGCTCGGTGGTGTGCGCGGTGCTGCCCAGTTGCTTGAACGGGAGCTGCCCTCGGCCGAACTCAAGGAATATACACAGGTGATCATCGGCGAGGCGGATCGCTTGCGAAAGCTGGTTGATCGCATGCTCGGTCCGCGCGGACGACCACGGCGGGAATGGCTGAATCTGTACGAAGTGCTGAGTCATGTACGTAGCTTGGTGGCGGCGGAATCGTTGCCTGGTGTTCGCATCAGTACCGACTTCGATCCAAGTATACCGGATTTGTTCGGGGATCGTGATATGCTTGTGCAGGCCGTGTTGAACGTGGTGCGTAATGCATTGCAGGCAGTGGAACCGATTGGTCATATCGTCCTGCGTACTCGCGTTCGGCGCCAGTATACAATTGGTAATCAACGACATAAGCTGCTTGCAAGCATCGAGATCATCGACGACGGTCCGGGGATACCGCGGGAATTGCAGGAGCAGATCTTTTTTCCGATGGTTTCGGGGCGGGGGAATGGCACCGGTCTTGGGCTTTCCATCGCGCAATCGCTGATCAATGAGCATGACGGGTTGGTGGAATGTGAGTCCG
>CAZWQC010000345.1:0-3263 GCA_964635785.1 uncultured Ectothiorhodospiraceae bacterium | reverse complement strand
CGGGCATCGGTTTTGCGTTGGCAGATCAGGTGTTCGACTTGGCCGACCGCCCCAAGCTCATGCTCTTGTTGGCTGGAACACTCGGCGGCGCCGTTTTCGTTAGCGCGGCCGGACTCTGGTCGACACGCAAACTGTTACGGGAACCGCCGCTGGCATATCTCGGCCGGGTTGGCTAACATTAACCGCCGGATCAATCGTTTTCATCCGTCTTGCATCGCTTGCCCCTGCGGCGGGGAGGGATGCAAAAGGCTTTTTTGCAAGAACTTCCGGAACAATCTGAGCGAACGGCAGCGGCTTCAACCAACGCCCGTCTCGACCGAATAGGCGATTCGGTCGTCGTCGGTCGCCTCCTCCGGCGAGGCCCCAAGTAACAAAAAGCCTCGGTCCAACAATTCGACGGACTGGCGTCGCAGAAACTGTGTGGTAGCCCCGAACAGCAGGTAGGTGCCGTTGGTGCTATGGTCGATGTAGTAGAAGCCTTTGCCACGCGGTTCGATTTGGGCGTGCGCCCGCGATGCCAACTGATTCTGCACAACCAGCATCGCTTGCTCGCCGCGCCCCAGGGTCAACGGCGAATCGCTCATCGTCAGATAGTACTGCTGGTCACCATAAGTCAAACGCAACCGATTGCTCAAAGGCTTCTGCAACGACCCGAGCAAGGCCCGTGAGGAGGAATCCCAGGACATTCTCGTCATTTCCTCACAGTGGCGCACAATCTCGTACAGGTCGACCGGTTCGCTACGCCCTTTTACGACGGTGCTTTCCAGCATGCGCGTTTCATAGTCGCCGCTCATCGTCAAAGCACCCACGCTCTGACCGCTCGTCAACACCTGATGGGCTTTGGCCAAACTCGAAAGGCGAGCGGCAACGTTTACCGCATCGCCATACACATCCCCTTTATCCCAAATGGCCTCGCCGCAGTGAAAGCCCGTGCGCACCGCAAGATCGTGTGGTGCATCCGCATCGATCAAAGGAATGGCATCGATCCGCTCATTGATCAGCAACGCGGCTTGCAGCGCTTGATCAACGAGGGGAAACACCGCCATCGCTTCGTCGCCAATGGTCTTGATGAGCTGCCCGCCGGTACTTTCGATCGCCTCAGTCATGGCCGCAAGACAACGATCGACCAAGCGCTGTCCCTTCACATTCCCAAGCCGCTCGTATAAGCGGGTACTACCGCAGATATCGGTAAACAGAATCACAATCTGTGTGGGCTTTGCGGTCATAGCAAGGACCTATCGTTGCAACCAATCACGAAATATACCAAGGCGTGAGTGAAGTTGGGATGGCATTGACACTATTCTTACTGTACTCGACACCGAAACTTTGCGGCTCGGCTGACACCGCGTCACTCGCGTCCCACTTCGAAAATCACCTTCGGTTTCATCTAGAACCACCCTCACGACGCGTCATGGACTTGTATTCGGACGGATGGGTCGGAGATGATGTTCGGGTTGGGGGCTGACGACTCAGGTCGCCAGGTTTCGTTTTTCATCTCGGGCCATGGGAGTATTGAGAACCAATGAACACGGCCATTACATGGTTACCACCCCTGCTGGGGATCGCCGGATTGCTCACGGCATTTTTCATTTTCCGACTCGTCCTTCGTTATCCATCCGGCGACGAGAAAGTCGTCGCCTTGGGTGAGGAAATTCACCGCGGCGCCATGGTGTTTCTCCGACGCGAATATCGGATCCTGGCAATCGTCGCCGCCGTCCTGATCGCCGGTTTGTGGTGGGGGCTTGGCTGGGAGACCGCGCTCGCTTATCTGCTCGGCGCCAGCGCGTCGGCGATTGCCGGGTTGATCGGCATGTACGCTGCCACCCGAGCGAACTTCCGTACCACCACCGCAGCCCACACCCAAGGCGCTGCCGCCGCCTTGACCGTATCGTTTTTTGGTGGCTCGATCATGGGCTTGGCTGTCGCGTCGTTAGGCCTGCTCGGACTCGGCATATTGTATCTCGTTTTCGGCGGTGATCCGGCAACCGCTCATCATATCCACGGTTTTGGCATGGGCGCATCGACCGTCGCCCTATTCTCCCGGGTGGGCGGGGGCATTTACACCAAGAGTGCCGATGTCGGTGCCGATCTCGTCGGTAAAATCGAGGCGGGCATTCCCGAGGACGACCCGCGCAATCCGGGCGTCATTGCCGACAATGTCGGCGACAACGTCGGTGACGTCGCCGGCATGGGCTCGGACATCTTCGAATCCTACTGTGGCGCCATGATCGCAACGATCGCGATGGCTGCGACCATGACACCGGCAGCCATCGCGGCATTGGGTGGTCACCAAGGCACCCTGATGTTCCTGCCCCTTGGTCTCGCCTCGGTTGGGCTGTTGTGTTCCATTGCCGGCATTTTCGTCGTTCGCCGCCTGTCCACCCAAGCACCGGAGCGTGCCTTGCGCACCGGCACGATCGGCGCAACGGTGTTGTTCATTTTCGCGGCCTTGCTCGTCTCGGTTGCAGCTGGAGTCGATCTGAAAATTTGGTTGTCGGTCTTGTTCGGCGCCGTTGGCGGCATTATCGTCGGCTTGTCAACCGAATACTACACCGGGGGGAAACCGGTTGAACACCTTGCCAGAACTGGGGAAACCGGCCCCGCTACGTTGTTGATCGCCGGTCTTGCCGTGGGGATGAAATCGGTGGTGGTTCCCTTGCTCACCATCGCTGCCATCATTTGGGTATCGAGCGCTCTCGTTGGGCTTTACGGGGTGGGGATCGCCGCGGTCGGCATGCTCGCCACGGTAGGCATTACGATGGCGATTGATGCGTATGGACCGGTCGCCGATAACGCCGGCGGTATCGCCGAAATGGCCGAACTCGGTAAGGACACGCGCAACATCACGGACGCTTTAGATGAGCTCGGCAATACCACCGCCGCCATCGGCAAAGGGTTCGCGATTAGCGCCGCTGCACTGGCGGCATTGGCCATCATCACCGCCTACGTACAAACCGTCAGTCATCACTATGAGGGCGGTCAGTTGATCCTGCATCTGGGTGACCCGCAAGTCTTGGTCGGCTTGTTCATCGGCGGTATTTTCCCGTTCTTGGTCTCGGCTCTCACCATGACCGCGGTCGGCGATGCCGCGTTCGACATGATCAAGGAAATCCGCCGGCAATTCGCCGAGATTCCCGGCTTGCTCGAAGGCACGGCAAAACCGGAGAGCGATCGCTGCGTACAAATCGCCACCGACGCAGCGTTGCGGAAAATGATTCTCCCTGGCCTGCTCGCCGTTGCCGCACCAATTGTCGTCGGCTTTG
>CAZWQC010000344.1:232-3273 GCA_964635785.1 uncultured Ectothiorhodospiraceae bacterium | reverse complement strand
GCCGGCATCTCTTCAAGATCGGCCTGCATCGCTTGCAGAACCGAACGCGGTTCATCGAACGCGCCGCCGCGACGACCGGTCTTGCAGGGATCGTGGAAAGTCACCTTTTCGTTGATCGGTTTAAGTTTGAGCGTGCCGGCACGCGCATGCCGACCGAGAAATTCCGACATGTACAACATCTCGAACGGAATTTCACTACCTTGCACCATCGGATTCCAACGCAAGGCTGGATAGGCGTGACCACACTCGGCGATGACCAGCGTTTTAGCGCCGACCTTCCGGGCAGTCAGCAAAATACTGTCGGCTTGTTTTTTCCACAACGCCATGTCACCCGACAGAAGGCCAAAATTGGCAGCCTCGAAACCATCGCTCCGAATGGTCCAGTCAATTCCCAAATGATTCATCACCTTGGCCGTGGCAAGTAGGCCGTTACCGTTCATGACCAGATCGACGGCTGAACTTAACACCATCACCTCCGCTTGCTCCTTGTCCAAGGGGATATCGATATGTTCCTTTTCTTTGATGGTTTGAATCATCTGCCTAAGTACCTCCGGTGAGGAACCGAAGACTGTGCCGTGCTCGCGTTGTTCGTGGGTCACTGCCGCCATCTCTGCGGGAACCAGTTCCGCGGCGACCAACGCAGTGCGCTGACGGTGGACCAACGAAGCGATATCGATCCCCATTGGGCACACCGTGGTGCAACGTCCGCACTCCGAACACGAGTCGAACACGAGCTCTTGCAGATTCTCGAGATCCTGTAACGTAATTTTGCGATTGATGAGTCGATACCACCAGCGAATCGGGCCGACTTCCCGACGATAGACCCGCCGATACAGTTCCATCTTCCGCAACGGCACGTACTTCGTGTCCTTACTGCCTTGAAAAAAATGGCAAGCCGATGAGCATTGCCCACAGCGGATGCAGCTCTCGAGCCAGACCGCTTCGTTGGCATGGGTTTCCTGAACCAGCGTGGTGATAGCACGATCAACCCGGACTGCATCACTATACTTTGGTTTTGGCGCCATCGCCGGCAGCGCTTTGAGCTGCTGTGCAAAACCTTGGTAGACTTGATCGAAAGTGGGAAAAGTTGGCATTTCGACGGCTGGCGAGTTCATATCTTGACTCCTTTACTGGCATAAGCGACGCCACTTTGGGCGCGAGAAAAAACAAACCAGTAGGCGTGCATGAGTTTGCTGAAAGGGAACCAAATGAATAATAACTCGGCACTTAGGATATGAATCGCAAGTAGCGTTTCATAGCCGAGGCCGAAGCCCAAATGGGTAAAGGCGATCAGGCCGGTAAGTAGGGGTGCTGCAACGACTATCCAGGTGGCATAGTCGTCCCAGGTCGAGCAATACACAGTGGGATTGCTGGCACGCCGCAGGACCAACGCGATCAGAGATAATAATGCGATTGCACCCAGACCGGCACCGAAAGCATTGGGTAAACCGGGCCAAGACATACCAGTGATGCTATCGATGAATTCAATATGGGGAACAATACCGATGACCACGCCGAGGGTGGCAAAGTGGAAGACGTACGCGACGACGGTTTGATAACGTGTGGCAGTGAGAAACTCACTATGCGGCCAAGCGCGACTGAACACCGTGCGGTAGCCTTTGAAATTGGCAAAAACATCACGCGGCGCCGATAGATCCGCTCCGCGCGATAAAACGAGCACGCCGAGCAAGCGCCATAGAGTGCCGGCAATAAAGATAAACACAGACCACTGCAGCGCTGGGCCGCGAGCAAATTCAAACAAGGTCATGACGTCTCTCCACTAGTCAATACGTCAAATGATCGGATAAGTGGCCACGGCACGAACTCCGGGCCATCGGGAACACTTCGGTTGATATCGATTCTTGCAAAAATGACCGGCCTCGCATTGGTCGAGATGCGTGCGTATTCTGCGTGTTAGCGAAACTCAAGGCACCGAGAAATTTTGCAAAAATTAGTCGTCGACACTCAGTATTCATTGTGTCAAATGATTCAGGGCATTAGCGGATGGCGTCCAATGCTCATTGTTCGTCGGCACCCGCGTTAGCATCATGATGCTGTCGCTTGCGAGCGAGTAATCCCGAGCCGAAACCCACCGCTGCTCCGGCGGCGACCGCGGTACCTAGGGTTAACGTCGGGTTGATTTGCCCCCGGGCGACAGACTCGTAAATCCCGCCCATGTCCCAGAAGTTCGGCTCCGAACAGCCAATACAGCCGTGGCCGGATTGAATCGGAAAACTCGTTCCCATGTTCCATTTCAGCGTCGCACAAGCATTGTACGCGATCGGCGCTTTGCAGCCGAGTTTGTATAGGCACCAACCTTTACGCGCGCCTTCGTCGTCAAACGAATTGGCAAATTCGCCGCGGTCATAGAAGGGTCGACGATAACAACGGTCATGGATATTCTCGCCGTAAAACGCCAACGGACGGCCTTTATGATCGAGTTCAGGCAAGCGGCCCAAGATGAGGTAATGGGCGATAACCCCGGCAATAGCCAATGGCATCGGCGGACAGCCGGGCAGATTGATTACCGGCTTGTCATGGATGAGATCACTGACAGCGACGGCATTGGTGGGATTGGGCTCGGCTTTGGGAATCCCGCCGTAGGCCGCACACGTCCCGACCGCGATAATTGCCGCGGCGTGTTCTGCCGCTACCGTCAGGGTTGCTCGATTATCGATTCCGGCGACGGTCGAGGCGCCGGGCATCAGTGGAATCGAGCCGTCGACGATGACGAAGTATTCCCCCGCATTCGCCTGCAAGGCCTGCTCGAGGGCGTGTTCGGCAGCATGACCTGCGGCAGCCTGTAGGGTATGATGGTAGTCCAGCGAGATGAAATCGAACATCAAGGATTCCAGGGTGGGGGCATGCGCACGCAGGAGGGACTCCGTACATCCTGTGCACTCCTGGAAGGCAAGCCAAACCACAGAAGGTCGTTTTGTCGCCGGCAAGCGATCTGCCATTGCCGCGATTGTTGAGCTCGACCAGGCCAGCGCAGCCCCAATCGTCGTGCAAAACTGAAGGAAAGCCCGGCGGTCAATACC
>CAZWQC010000344.1:0-222 GCA_964635785.1 uncultured Ectothiorhodospiraceae bacterium | reverse complement strand
ATGTTCAGTCATACGCAACGTGCGTTCGATGTACCATAGCCCGGCTGATCATGGTGTAAGTTGACTAATATCAAAGGAATTGCAGGTAGCGTGTAAAGTATGTGTTCATGAAGTTATTAAATGCTAATTGACTGTAAAACTAATAAAGTCAATAATCAGTTCGTATACTTGTTTTGTAGCCAAAATCGATGCCTGCCTGCCTGCCTGCCTGCCTGCCTGCCT
>CAZWQC010000343.1:0-3284 GCA_964635785.1 uncultured Ectothiorhodospiraceae bacterium | reverse complement strand
CGCGGGACGGCCAACTGGTCCATGTCACCGGCGACGCCGAACCGACCAGCTTGCTCAGCGATGATACGTTCGGTATCAGCGCCAAGGCGATTGTCCTGCGCCGTGTCGTGGCGATGTACCAATGGGAAGAAACCACGGAAATCGACGAGCGCACTCAACTTGGCGGTGGCACGGAAACGGTGACGACCTACCGCTACCACCGCCGTTGGTCCGAACAACCCATCGATTCCAGTGAGTTCTACCATCCGGGCGGCCATACCAATCCCGCCGATCTGCCTTATCGAAGTCAAACCTGGGTGGCGGACGATGCGGCGCTCGGTGCCTTTCGACTGCCGCGTTTTCTTGCTGAGCGGCTGGACCGGTTTACCCCGGTGAAGGTGAGTGCTACCGCGACCTTACCGGTGGATTTGCAAGACGATGCACATGTTATCGGCGGGGGGTACTACATCGGCAATGCCCCCGCGACACCCGAGGTGGGGAATGTGCGGATACGCTTTGAGATGGTTGGGGCAAACGAGGTGAGCCTGGTCGCTCGACAAACTGGCGAGACCTTCGAACCTTATCAGGCCAAAACCGGTGGCACGATTGCGTTACTGCAGATGGGCCAGGTCAGTGCCGAGAAGCTGTTGCGCGCCGCCCATCGTGAAAACACGGTGTTAACCTTGGTGTTGCGCCTTGCGGGCGTGGTGTTGATGACCGTGGGACTGGCGCTTATGCTCCAACCGCTGGCCGTTTTCGCCGATATCCTGCCGTTGCTCGGGCGCTTGGTCGATGCCGGTACCGGTGTCATTGCGTTTTTGCTCGCGCTAGGACTATCAGCGATCACGATCGGAGCCGCGTGGCTGTTCTACCGACCGTTGTTTGGCCTTGGCCTGTTGGCGGTTGCCATCGGGGCGGGTGCCGCCGTTCGGTTGCGCGTCAAGCATCACCAACCGGCCGCCAGCTTAGAACCAAAAGCGAGGTAGATCGCGTGATGGCTGCCGAGCTGTCTGCGACCTACAACGCCTGACGTAGAATGTTGCGCAATCGCTCGTATTCGCGGACCAGCGGGGGGAGTAGCGTCTCGATTGCGGGCCATTCCTTGGCTTGCTCGATGGCGGCGGCGGCTTGACTGAGGGCGTCGGCCCCCATGTTGGCGGCCGATCCTTTGAGACGATGCGCTGTTGCATGAGTTGCCTCGAGGTCGTGTCGCTCGATTGCTGCTTGGATTTGTGTGAGACGGTCAGGTAGCTGTTGTAGAAATTCCCCTACGAGTTCGCTACATAAGTCTTCGTCCGCCAGGGTTCGTTCGAGCAAAGCGGCGCGATCCCAAATCATCGGTCGGGCTTGGGTTGGCCCCGGGCACAGGGCGGGGCTTGACAGTTCACCCGCGTGGACGGCTGGGTCTGGAGTCGATGATGTCCAGCGAACAATCATGCGAGCGATGTCGAGTGGTTCAAGTGGCTTGGTTAGATAATCGTCCATGCCGGCTTGCAAACAACGTTGCCGATCCCCGCTCATGGCATGCGCCGTCATGGCGATGATCGGGATGGCCGGATGCAAGGTCGGCGAGGTTGTGTCGCGAATGCGCTGCGTCGCGGTCAGGCCATCGAGTGTGGGCATTTGTACATCCATAAAGACCAAGTCATAGGGCGTGCTTGCCAGACGCTGAATTGCCATGGCGCCATGATCGACGACTTCAGCGGTGGCACCGAGTTTGCCGATAATGGCCAAGGCGACTTTTTGGTTGGTGGGGTTGTCTTCAGCCAGCAAGATGTGCGGTTTTCGGGTTTGGATGAGGGTGATCAGGTCAGTGAGTGAGCGGGTGTCGGGCGTTGCGAAGGTCGTTGACGTTTGCTCGGGGCGGGGCTTGGTCAACACGGCGGTAAACCAAAACTCGCTCCCCATGCCCGGAGTGCTGTTGACGCCGATGGTTCCACCCATGGCAGTGACCAATTGGCGACTGATGGCAAGGCCCAAGCCGGTACCGCCGTAGCGCCGGGTTATCGAGGCGTCAGCCTGGACAAAGGGTTGAAACAACCTTGCCTGTTGCGCCGGCGCAATGCCAATCCCGGTATCGCGAACGGCGCAGCGAAGCACCACCTCGTCTGTGCTTGGGAGAGTCGAGGTCGTGGCGATATCGATGGCCACGGAAACCTGACCGCAATGCGTAAATTTGATCGCATTGCTCATCAAATTCATGAGGATTTGGCGCAACCGAGCGGAATCGCCGATCAATTGGGTCGGTACCGCGGGTTGAATCTTTGTTTGCAGTGATAACTGTTTTTGCTCTGCGAGAGGGCTGAGCGTGCGCGCCAGATCGTCGAGTAGTTGCGGTAAGGAAAATGGTTGCGGATTAATGGCCAGCTTGCCCGCTTCAATCCGCGAGAGATCGAGGATGTCGTTGATCAGCCCGAGCAACGCCCGACTACTGGTGTCAATTGTGGCAGCGTAGTCGCGTTGTGTGGCCGTCAGATCGGAATTGAGTAACATCTGGGTCATGCCGATGATTGCGTTCATCGGCGTGCGAATTTCATGACTCATGTTCGCCAAGAACTGGCTTTTCGCCCGACTGGCATCTTTGGCCTCTTCGGCTAACGCTGTGGCTCTTGCCGTGGTGGTGAGCAGTTCAGCGTTCACTTCGGTCAAGGTGGAGTAAGTGCGTGCATTGGCGATAGCTAACCCACAGACACTGGAAATCGCTTGCCCGAGCTCGAAATATTGGCGGAGGTACTCGGGAAAAGCGATGCCGTGTACCGCAAGTAATCCCAGGCATTGTCGATTGCGTTCGATTGGTAGAATGAAGCCGTGTCGGTCCGGGATCGCTTGGCTGGGATCCTGCCGATTATCGAGAAAAGCTTGGAGAGTCATCGAGTCCAGTCCAGCTTTCCCTGATCCGTGGATGGTGCCAATGCGGTTGTCGTGAACTTCGGCGTAGGTCAGGTTGCTACAGCTGAGCAGCATTTCGAACAATTTGCGAATGCGGGCAATGGTATTGGCTTCGTCGCTGATGTCGGTGAGTCTCATCAGTAGATCCAGTGCCATCGCGTAATCGGCAAGGCGCCGATTCGCCGCATCTAAATCGTGGCGCAGCATTGCCTCGATCTGTTGTGCCCGCCAAGAGCTGACGTGGCGGTCGAGGTAGCGACGTAAATAGTCGCGACCGACGAACAGACGACGCCAGGGGAGTCTGAGATAAACGGACATCTGTTTAAGCGATTGCTCGACCGCGCTGTCGGCAACCGTTTCCAGCCAGACGAGACAGCGGGTGGATTCGCGGAAAAAGTCCTGGGCGGTCGCTCGAT
>CAZWQC010000342.1:0-3311 GCA_964635785.1 uncultured Ectothiorhodospiraceae bacterium | reverse complement strand
CCGCCGTATTCTGCCGATTCTCCGGTTGTAACCTTTGGTCCGGTCGGGAGCGAGACCGGGCGAATGCAAGCTGTCAGTTTTGCGACACCGATTTCCGCGGGACCGATGGGGTCGGTGGCGGGCGGTTTCTCACGGCATCGAGTCTAGCCAATCGAATCCGACGGAGTTGGCCCGAGGATACCGATCCGCTGGCCCGTCCCTTGGTTGTGTGTACGGGGGGCGAACCCTTGTTGCAGCTCGATCGGAACTTGATCGATGCCTTGCACGAGCGTGGCTTTGCGGTAGCAGTGGAAACCAACGGCACCCGCCCGGCACCGAGCGATCTCGATTGGATCTGTGTCAGCCCCAAGGCCGGCACGCACTTGGAGATCGAACAGGGCAACGAACTCAAACTGGTCTATCCTCAGGCCGGGATCACGCCCGAGCAATTCGAAACGCTCGATTTCACCCACTTTTTCCTGCAACCCATGGCCGGCAGGGACGTGGCCGACAATACGCGACGAGCGATCGATTACTGCCTACGCCACCCGCGCTGGCGCTTGAGTCCGCAGCTGCATAAAATGCTGGGGATTCCATAAACGGTGCTCAGCGACCCTCCCAGGTCTGATTCTCCAACCGCTCGTGTTTCTCCTGGGCCTCGATGGTCAACGTCGCGATCGGTCGTGCCTCCAGACGACCCAAGCCGATCGGCTCGCCGGTCTCTTCGCAGTAGCCGTAATCGCCGTCCTCGATGCGCCGCAACGCCGCGTCGATCTTACTGATCAGCTTCCGGTCGCGATCACGCGTGCGCAGCTCCAAAGTCGCATCAGCTTCCAACGATGCCCGATCGTTCACATCCGGCTCCTGCCAGTTCTCGTTCCTGAGGTGGTCAATCGTCGTTTCCGATTCGCTGAGCAGCCGGTTACGCCATGCCAACAATTTATGCCGAAAGTACTCGAGCTGCATTGGCCCCATGTACTCTTCGTCTTCTGTGGGCTTGTAACCCTCAGGCAGGATCACACCCATACCACCAACCCTCCAGACAGTCAAGAAACAGGCAGAGATATGAAAGCGGCGAAGTATAGGCCATCCCGTACGAGTAGGTCACTCTTTTTTTGCCTCGATCCATTCTCGCCCACCCGAACAGACGCGGCTCTCCCGCCCTCGGGATTGCGACCTCGCCGAATTTCAGTACACTCTCACCGACGCCCACCAAACGCACGTCGCCATGACTCAACACCGCCCGCTACAACTGCTTCAATTAACCGACATCCATTTATGCGAACCATCCGGCGATCTCAAAAACTCCGGTGTGAATACCGACCTCAGTCTGCAACGCGTCCTCACCCACCATGCCGCCGCCGGACCACCGCCCGATCTCATTCTGGCGACGGGCGACCTGGCGCAAGATCCCTGTCCTGAGGTCTACCAGCGCTTGCAACACATTTTTCGCCGGTTCTTTCAACCCCCAATACTATGCATCCCTGGCAACCATGACGATCCTGCGCTCATGCTCGCCCACCTGGTCACGGCCAACATCATGATGCCTATCCACTGGATCATCGGGCATTGGCAACTCATTTTCCTCGACACTTCCGTTGCCGGCAAAACCAGCGGGGCCTTGGTATCGTCGGATTACCACACGTTAAGACAATGTCTCGGCCAGCATCCCGAGCACCACGCCCTGATTTGCTTGCACCATCACCCACGACCGACCGGCAGCCCCAGCATGGATCGCTACATGTTGGCCGAGCCCGACCGACTATTCGCCGAAATCGCCCGATACCCCCAGGTCCGCGGCCTGCTCTGGGGACACATCCACCGCGCTTTCCATGAGAAACACGGCGAGTTGCATTGCATCGGTTCGCCATCGACCTGCATTCAGTTCGCCGAACACGACGGTGAGTTGATCATCGCTGATTTACCACCAGCCTATCGACGCCTTCGTTTGTCTGCGGATGGCACGATCGAAACAGAAGTGGTTTATGTCACACCGGAATGAACCGATCACACTCAATAGAGCCAAGGAACGAACTTGCGCACGAGCATCGCGTACTCCGGATACTCGGGATGCCGCTCGGTAAGCCAGCGCTCCTCGCGGCTGGCTTTGTAGTCGAAAAAGACGAAACCCACAACGAGAACGAGCAAATGGGTCAGGCTCAGCCAATAGACCGAGAAGCCAAGACCCACGAACAACTGGCTGCTGTAGAGCGGATGTCGTACCCAGGCATACACACCGCGACGAACCAGCTGGCTATGTTCAACCGGATAGGGTAACGGCGTTAAGTAATCCCGCAGATGGACCATCCCTAGCAAGCCAAACAGAGCCGCGATCCCGCCACAAATCGCGAGCACCAACCAGCGTATCCCGTCGAGGATACCGCCAGGCGCAACGAACCACTGCGGCCAGATTGGGATCAACACGAAAACACCAATCAAAACGAACTGAAGCCCGACGAGAACTTCGCCACGGGGCCCGTGCCAGTATTGCCTGCGAGACTCGGAATCGGTAGTCATGGATTTCCTTTAGCTAAGCTTAACGTCGATTTCGCCGAAGCGGGCATCGACTGCGATGATTGAAACTATGGTACCGGCTCTTGAGAGTTCGGTATGATGACGGTTTGTCCGCCCGCGACCGGGTCGTGGTCGCGGCGCTCAATCGAGTATGCCTTAAAGCCAAGATGACCTCGCGATCGCTACTTTGCCAACCAACACACCGCCCATGCTAGCGCCGATCGACCGCTTTGAGCCGACTCGGCAACGCTTGACCCGAGCGCTCCAGCAGCTGCCATTGACGATGCCCGAGGGCTTCGTGTCGATATCGCTTGAACTGCCGGTGCGACCGCAATTGGCGCCGTTGGTTGCGGCGCCGCAGTTTCAGTTCATGCGCCATTCGACGGGCTCGATCGTGGCAGGATACGGGATCGCAGGCGAATGGCCGACCAGCGGTACCACTCGCTTTGATGACTTGCGCCGCGCTGCGTTCACCCTGCGGGATCGTTGGCACAGGCAGGATATCGACCGAACCGGTTTGGACGGCATCGCGATGGTTGGTTTTGCCGCCTCCCCCTATTTTGGCAACACCGAAACGGAGTTACCGAACGCGCTGCTATGGTTGCCCGAGGTCGCCTTGCACTGCGTCAAAGCCCGTTGTGCGGTAATTTTTACCACCGCGTTACCCGCTTGTCGAAGCGAACTCGCACAGCGTTGGCAAGCGTGGCTGGATTGGTTGCAACCGGCCTTGGCACAACCGTCGCCGCGGCTGGTCTCCCCAACCCAGCTGATCCGCACCCGCACAAACCCTGATCACGCCCAATGGCAAATGTTGGTGC
>CAZWQC010000341.1:0-3317 GCA_964635785.1 uncultured Ectothiorhodospiraceae bacterium | reverse complement strand
GGGATCCACAAGCCCCACTTTATTGGTCACCGAATGACCCGAACGGCCGACCGCAACGAGCTGACGATCGATCGCCGCGAGTTGGAACCCCTCGCGGCACGCATTGGCCGCAAACTTGGCCATCCTCGGAACCCACCCGCACGCCACCGGACCCCGACCGTGGCGATTGGGATTTCAAGCCGATGGATCGGACCGGCTTTGACGTGTTGCCCGGTCCCCAGCACCAACGCTGGGGTGGGACGGTGGACTTGGATGGGATTTGGCAAGCCCCAAACGGTGAGCGTTGGTATGTCCGCGGCGATCGCTTTTGGCTTCAGGCCGGACCCGATGATTATCGCGAAGGCCGTTTCGAGATTCGCGATAACTCCTTGTTCGCCGAGGTACCGAAGGCAGGGGTGAGTGCAATCTACGAGTACATGCAAATGAAGGACACGCTCATGTTGCGCGATCGTCGCGGCGAGACATTGTTGTTTCATCGGGTACGGGATTGATGGATAGACGTCTTGTGCCAACGCTATTGCGAGGTATTTGAGTCATGGCCGGCAACACCTTCGGCAAGCAGTTTTGTGTGACGAGTTTCGGCGAAAGCCATGGGCCGGCGATTGGCGGCATCGTGGATGGTTGCCCACCGGGACTACCCTTGAGCGAGGCCGACATCCAACCGGAGCTGAATCGGCGTCGACCCGGACAGAGTCGCCACACCACCCAACGTCGTGAACCCGATCAAGTCGAAATTCTGTCCGGGGTGTTCGCGGGCCGCACCACCGGCACCCCGATTGCGCTGTTGATTCGCAATCAAGATCAGCGCTCCAAGGACTACAGCGACATCGCCGACCGCTTTCGTCCCGGTCATGCGGATTACACGTATTTTCAGAAGTACGGTCTGCGCGACTACCGTGGCGGCGGCCGCTCGTCGGCGCGAGAAACCGCCGTCAGAGTCGCAGCCGGCGCAATCGCGAAACGGTATCTCGAGATGCGTTTCGGGGTCAAAATACGCGGTTATTTGGCGCAGCTTGGCCCAATCCAAACCGATACTGCCAAACGGGATTGGTCAGCGGTCGAGGCGAATCCGTTTTTCTGTCCCGATCCGGACAAAGTCGCCGAGCTCGAGGCCTTTATGGATGACCTGCGCAAATCCGGTGACTCGATCGGAGCCCGCATCAACATCGAAGCACTGGGTGTGCCTCCCGGTTGGGGTGAGCCGGTGTTCGATCGGTTGGATGCCGACATTGCCGCCGCCATGATGGGGATCAATGCGGTCAAGGGTGTGGAAATCGGCGATGGCTTCGGTTGCGTGACATCTCGTGGTAGTGAACACCGCGACGAACTCACACCGGCAGGATTTCGTTCCAATCACGCCGGCGGGATACTCGGCGGCATCTCCTCGGGGCAAGTGATTCGGGTGAGTATCGCACTCAAGCCAACCTCTAGCCTGCGCCTAGCCGGCGACACCATCGACCTGCGCGGCGAGCCGTGCGAAATCGTGACCAAAGGGCGACATGACCCGTGCGTCGGGATTCGCGCCACACCGATTGCCGAAGCCATGCTCGCCATCGTGCTCATGGACCACGCCCTACGCCAGCGTGGCCAAAATGCCGATGTCAGCACCGGACTGCCCGCTTTACGCGATCTCTGCAATAACGGCGATTTGGAACACGTTGCCCCATGATCGGCAACCGTTGTTAGCGTCATGACAGCGGTGCCCGATTTGCCATACCGACGCTTGTCGGTAGCGTATTTCTTTTATTTCGCGATTCTCGGCTCCTTCATCCCCTACTTTGGCGTTTATCTTAAAACACAAGGCTATAGCGCGACGGCGATCGGGCAGCTGCTGGCCGTGGTGATGGGGACGAAGATCATCGCCCCGAACCTTTGGGCCTGGTTGATCCACCGCAGCGCACGAGGCATGTTGCTGTTGCGCTTAGCCACGGTGTTGGCCGCATTGCTTTTTGCCGGCGCATTCGTGGTCGAGGGTTTCTGGCCGCTCGTGTGGGTGTTGGCCGGTTACAGTTTTTTCTGGCATGCCGTCTTGCCGCAATTGGAGGTATTGACCCTCGACCACCTCGGCCGACATCGCGTCCATCGCTATAGCCAAGTTCGGCTGTGGGGTTCGATCGGTTTCATCGTCGCGGTCGCCGGCATCGGCCTAGTGCTGGAAGGTTACCGCATCGAGTGGTTGCCCAGCTTGGTGTTTGGCTTACTGGCCGCACTCGCGGCAGCCACTTGGACCGTGCCGGCCGCGCCGGGGGTACATCTCGACCATACCGATCACGGCTTGCTCCGGGCCTTGCGCAATCCGGCGGCGATCGCGCGACTGGGCAGCTGTTTCCTGATGCAAGCCAGTCACGGACCGTACTACGGCTTTTTCACGATTTTCCTGGAAGACTTAGGGTATCGCCGCAGCAGCGTCGGTCTGTTCTGGGCGTTCGGTGTCTTGGCCGAGGTCGGCGTGTTCTTGGTCGTGCATCATTGGCTCAAGGCATTGGGGGCCGCGCGGCTGTTGGCATTGTCCATGGCCATCACCGCAGCACGCTGGGTGATCATCGCCATCGCCGCAAAACACACGGTTATCTTAGTCGCAGCACAACTGCTCCATGCGGCAAGCTACGGTGTGTTCCACGCCGCCGCGATTCATCTGCTCCACAGCTTGTTTCCCGGACGCGCTCATACCCAAGGCCAAGCCCTGTATTCCAGTCTCAGCTTCGGGTTGGGCGGTGCGATCGGGAGTTTGGCCAGCGGAGTCGTTTGGGATAGCCTCGGCGGCCATGTCACCTTTGCCTTGGCCAGTTTCGTTGCCGCCGCGGCCGCGTTGGTCGTCGTGCGGTGGTTATATCCGGCGAAAAAGCCGTGAGTGCGTTTTTTGCCGGTAAAGGTTAGTATGAGCGCCGAGAATTCTGTGGCTGGTGCCATCGCTGTGCGATTGCTGGTATCCCGTCCTCTCGCTGCACCGCTCGGCGAATCGGACGGCACAAGCGGCCAAGACGGGGTACCAAGGCAAAACCTCGGTAGCAGACGAATCTTTAGCAATGGTGATTAGCGTCGAAACGCAAGCTCGCCAAGCTTTTACTTTGCGGTGCCTGCCAGCAGGCGGGTGCGCTAGCTGGCCGCTAGCGCAAATCGCTCTAACAACCAATATCAATCGAATCTCAACGCCATGTTTGACCTAGTCCTGTTTGCCCTGCGTCGTTATGGGCGGCTTATCGCCGGTAGCTTGCTGCCTCGGCCAAGCGGCAACGGTGCCCCGCTGTCTTGGCAACGTTCGCTGGTGATGCTCGGGTTCTTGCCGGCGCTCCTATTCGTGCAAATCATCCATTGGC
>CAZWQC010000340.1:0-3317 GCA_964635785.1 uncultured Ectothiorhodospiraceae bacterium | reverse complement strand
GTACCAAATCGATTCAGATGACCGTTCTCGCTGAGAATCGCCTCGGCGATGATGTCTTCCAAATGCGCACGCTCACGGTGCAGATTACGCACCGTTGCGGCAACGACTCGCGACGCCGAACCACTGCGACGCTGACACGCCTCCGCAGCTGCCTCGAGATCGTTTGCGGCAACCCGCGGACCCACTTCGTCAACAAGACGATGGATACTGGTGCTCGCCAAATTGAGGAAAATCACTCTCAGCACAGCCAGAAGTGCGGCAAAGAAACCAAGTGCCACAATAACCCACGCAATCGAACCGCCACTGTTGATAAACGATAGGAAGTCATCCTTGGTATCCTCGGATACTGCCTTAACGGTCGAATCGTAGACAAAGATTTCGATCGGATCAACAGCCCGACCGTCAGCCAAATCCAGGGCGACAGTAGCGCTCGCGGCAGGCCAAACTTTCAACTTACCCCCACCAGCCGGTGCCAACGCACCAGAGCCTTGGCTGCTCACACCATAGGTTGCGATATTACCAATCTTCACCAGATTGCCTTCTACCTCAGTGCCGTCTTCTAGATAGAACGCCCCACGTTCCCGCCGTATACCGCTGAGATCGCTCACCATCTTGTTGGCAACATTGAACATCCGCGCAATCTGCACTTCCTTGCTCAGCTCATCGAAATTGCCCGCGGTCAGATCGATGTTACCCCGCTCTTTCAAGGTGGCTCCCGCTTGGAGCAAGGTCGCTTCGAGCAAGCCTTGATTGTCGAGATTCGTCTGTATCGCACGTTCGAACTCGCGCAACGCATCATTGAGTCGCTCGCCTTTGGCTTCCAGCTCGACCGCTTGATCCTCTAGACGGGTGATCAGATTGGAGAGGGTCTGTTCATCACTCGAGGCTTGTCTTTCGAACTTGGCTAACCGCTGTTGTAATTCGCGTTTCTGCGCAGCGAGAAACGCGTATTCTTTTTTGTATGCCGCTTCCAATGGGTCCGTTTCTTCGGACCAAACCGGCCCGGCACCCAAAACGAGTAATACGAGGCTGGCTGAAAACTGAAAGCGGTATCGAAGGATTGCCTTAAAAAAGTCCATCATCACCGCAACTCCGCGTCGGAAAGAGTGTTAGGAAGAGTAAAAAACCCGGTTCGTATTTGCTTGCGAAGCTGGTCGAACAAGCTGGCAACCCGCTCTTTTTTGTCCCGCTCAAAGTATTCCTCGAAGACCCAACCACTACCCTGTTTCACCGCGGCACCGTAGCGTTTGTCGTCCGTTTCGAAATACAGCATGACCATACCGAGTTTGGCCACATTGGCGAGGTATTTCCTACTATCTTGCAGCGCGATCGTTTGTTGGAAAATGCCGTTCTCGCGGGTAAGACGCAACTCGTCTTCATAAAACGCCCAGAGCTGATTGGCCGCCTTGTGCGGTGGCAATACATCGGAGTTGAGCTTTTGGGCGATCTCGTCGAGGGCGCCGACACGCTCACCGACTTTGAACGGCAAGCCAGTAGCAATCCCCTCCCGCAACATTTCGATCGCTTCGAACAAAACCGGCTCTAAGTCACTTGCCGCCACACCCGCTTTCGCCGCTGCTTCTCGATTCTCGGCAATGGTTTTCTCCAGCTTTGTGATCTTCCGCTGCTCACGCTTTACCCTCGCCTCAATTTCCCCGCGCTGCCGCTCCAGCGACTGCATGCGATTCTTATGTTGTTCGCGGTTGAGTTCCAACTCGGAATTCAGACGTTGCGCCTCTCCACGTAATTCGATGAGCTCTTGTGTCAAGTTATCCAACGAATCGGTTTGCGCTAGCGCTCCAGCTGCCCAACCCATAATCGCCATAACAGCAAACAAAGTTATCGTTACCGGCAGTTGCTTATATTTCATCGCGGCCCCGTCATGGTGCGCCCGCCAGGGAGCATGACCCATGGCGAACGTTTCGAAAATAAAAAGATAAACGGTAGTTGTCTGTCGACGGATGTAGCCGCTACGGTAGCGACAAAGTATTACAGCACCATTACAGATGCCATGAAGATATGATGTCAAAGCCGGGGTTGTCGCTCGACCGGGTTTTTTCGTGCCACAGCAGTTGTGTTTTAGCGCCGACCCAAAAACGACCGAGTTGACCACCGTACCCGCCGATGCCGTTAACTGCGACAACTCGGTGACAGGGAATAACAATCGGCAAAGGATTCCGCCGACACGCACCGCCGACCGCACGCGGCGAGCTGCCAAGCAGTGTCGCTAAATGACGATAGGTCCAGGTAGTCCCGACCGGGATCGCGATTAATGCGGTACGAACGCGGGCTTGGAAAGGGGTAAGCGCTGGGGCAAGAGGTAAGGTGAACTTGTGGTTGCGGTTGACCGAATAGGCCAAGAGCTGCTCCATCGCTGCACGAGCCAGCGGTACGCGGGGCGGGATCGGCGGTTGGTCGGTGGAAACGATACGAATGGCAACCAACTTTTCGTCGTCCACCGCGACGGCAACTCGGCCGAATGGCAAGGCAATCACTGCCGACCAGGCAGTCTCACGGGCGCTTCCCGCTGTCCTTACCGATGCGCGCCCGCGTGTCAACTTAGACTTTTTCCTTGATTCGGGCAGCCTTGCCAGTCCGTCCGCGCAGATAGTAGAGCTTCGCGCGTCTTACATCACCCCGCCGTTTGACCTTAATCGAGCGCACGACCGGCGTATGCAACGGGAACACCCGCTCGACACCTTCGCCGTGAGAAATTTTCCGCAGGGTAAAACTCGAATGCAGTCCGCGATTGCGCCGCGCAATCACGACACCTTCAAAGGGTTGCAGACGTTCGCGGTTGCCCTCGCGCACCAGCACCTGCACTTGCAGGGTATCGCCGATGCCGAATGCCGGGATATCGTCCCGCATCTGCTCCCGGTTGATCTGATCGATTATAGTACTCACCGTCTTTCTCCAGACTTGCTATCTATTGTGTTGTGATTCGTCCACCGCGTAGCCGATCTGCTCGAGAACGCGCCGATCCGCCACCGTCAAGGGAGCGTTCGACAACAAATCCGGGCGTCTATTGGCGGTACGCGCCAGCGCTTCCCGGCGTCGCCACGCGGCAATCTCCTGGTGATTGCCAGTCACCAAGATATCCGGCACGCGTTTGCCAGCGAACACCTGCGGGCGGGTAAAGTGGGGGCAATCCAGCAGGCCGGTCCGAAATGAATCCTCTACCGCCGAATCGGCATGACCGAGTGCACCCGGTAACAATCGCGTGATCGCATCGATCACCACCATGGCGGCCAATTCGCCGCCACTGAGCACATAATCGCCAAGCGAGTACTCTTCGTCGACGTACAAATCGATAAACC
>CAZWQC010000339.1:0-3329 GCA_964635785.1 uncultured Ectothiorhodospiraceae bacterium | reverse complement strand
GCCTGATCGCGCGGTGGTCGGTATCGATTGTCGGGCACTGATTCGGCAATACGGCAGCTTGCACTGCGTCACCATGCAATTGCCGCAAGGAGTCTCGCTGTCATGCGTGTCGCTCTGATTCAACAACAAATCGGTCCCGATCCCGACCGAAACCGTGCCGACACCGTTGCCGCCATCGCGTCCGCCGCGGCCGATGGGGCAGAACTCGTGCTACTGCAAGAACTGCATGCAATCCCCTATCCTGGTCAAACCGAAGACCAGGCTCGTTTCGATTGGGCCGAACCGATTCCAGGTCCAACCACTTCGGCATTGCAAGCCGCCGCCGCCAAGCATCGCGTTATCGTGGTCGGTTCGGTGTTCGAGCGACGTGCCGCGGGCCTCTACCACAATACTGCAGTCGTTTTTTCCGCTGTTGGTCGGCTCGCCGGCACCTATCGAAAAATGCATTTACCGGACGACCCGGGTTACCATGAAAAATACTTTTTCACCCCTGGGGACGATGGCTTTTGGCCGATCGAAACAGGAGGTATCAAGCTCGGTGTCCTGGTCTGTTGGGACCAATGGTTCCCCGAGGCGGCCCGATTGATGGCCTTGGCCGGGGCGGACATGTTGCTTTATCCCACTGCGATTGGCTGGGATCGACGAGATGATGCAGCCGAACAGGCACGCCAACGCAGCGCTTGGCAAACCGTGCAACGCGGCCATGCCATTGCCAACGGTTTGCCGGTACTCGCTTGCAATCGAGTCGGGCATGAACCCGATCCGGCCGAACAAGGCCCCGGGATACAATTTTGGGGCAGCAGTTTCGTGTGCGGGCCTCAGGGCGAAGTCATCGCGCAAGCCACTTCGGATCGACCCGAGACACTCCTCGCCGATCTGGACTTGGCCCGCAACGAGACCGTCCGTCGTGCTTGGCCGTTTTTTCGCGATCGGCGGATCGACGCGTACCAGGACTTGCTCAGCCGTTGGCGCCACTAGCCGCGCGTTGTCCCGACAATCGCGGCGGCCAATTGTCTGTCCGCACTCGAGTCCGTATGATCGGGAGTTTTAGCCAATCATTCATTGAGGTCAGCGTTATGCCCCACTCCGTCTCCGTACAAGACTATATGGCTCACCATTTGGTGACCTTCACCCCGGACATGGACCTGCAAACGGCTGTCGATTTGCTGTTGGAAAAAGGGATTTCCGGTGCCCCTGTCATCGACAAACTCGGCAATATTGTCGGAATTCTATCGGAACGCGACTGCCTGAAAGTAACCCTGAATGCCAGCTACCATGGCGAAAAAATCGGTAAAGTCGCCGATTTCATGGCCACCGACGTCAAAACCATCGACGCGGATACCAGCATCCTGGAGGTGGCAAAACTGTTTTTGGCCAACCCGTATCGGCGTTACCCGGTGATGGATGAAAACCGGCTGGTCGGGCAGATCAGCCGACGCGATGTGCTACGGGCATTACAACGGCTATGGCAGGCGTGGTGAACCGGCATCTCGCGCCGGCTTTGGCTCGCTCACGCCAAGCCAACGGAGTCGAGCGAATCGATCGGGAATATCTCCCCGTTTGCTCGGTCTACTGATCGCAACTTCGATTGGTTTTTTTCGGCGAGGCAACCCAACATGGCGCACAATCCCTTCACTCCCCCGTTTGTACGGCTACCACAATCGTTGCCGATCTTCCCCTTGGCCGACGCGTTCTTGTTACCCAATACCCAACTACCGCTCAATATCTTCGAGACCCGGTATTTGAACATGGTCACCGACGCGCTCGCCGGGCGGCACTTGATCGGCATGATCCAACCCGATTGCGCGCGCGACGACCCAGCCGATGCCTTGGCCGAGGTGGGTTGTGCGGGTCAAATCACCGCCTACAACGAAACCGATGACGGCCGCATGTTGATCGTATTGCAAGGCGTTTGCCGATTTCGGGTGGAGCAGGAAATGCCCACCACTCGCGGCTATCGGCAGGTCGTCCCGGACTGGTCGGCGTTTACGGTGGACTATGCCGACGAAGCATTACCTAAAAAGTTGCGGGAACGTCTGGTCGTGGTTCTCGAACACTACGTTCGTAGCCATCAAATGACATTGGCAAGCGAGCATTTACACAAAATCGCCGACGCACCGTTGGTGGACGGACTCGCGACCACCCTGCCGCTCCGTCAAATCGACAAGCAACAGTTATTGGAGATCGTCGCATTAAGCGACCGCGCGCAACGTTTGATCGCCATCTTAACCCGTGATACGTATCAAATGGGGCCCGGCTTACAAGCGGTGCATTAGTCACCAAACTTTCATGCCGGCCCAGTATCTTATCCGCTCAGACCCATCGGCACGCGTGGGTTTTACCCGCCAATGTTGGCTTTTTCGACGATTCCATCGAGGTATTCATGCACAAACTCACACGAATCTATCTGCTGCTTGCGGTATTGATTCCGCTGCTCGTCGTTGGTTGCGGCGACGACGATGACGACAACAGTCCGCCGGCTGGCGATAACGGGTCACAGAACCCGTCGGACCCGACCACAGATGACAACGGCAACGACGAACCGATAAATGACCACAACCCGTCAACCGAGCCCGGCACCACGCCCGACGACAACACCGATCCAACCGACGATCCCGGAACCACACCGAACCACGACGAGGTCAATGTGTCTTTGACCCGCTTTCCCCAATCCGTGGCGTCCGGTGACCCAAGTCCGACCACCATCGTGCTGTGGACCCGCATCGAAGCGGCAAGCGATGCTGGCGATAAGACGCTGAGCCTGGAAATGGCCCGTGACGCGTCGTTCACCGACATGCAACTGGAACACCCCGGGCTGACGGCCGCGGCGGCGCACGATCATTGTCTGAAAGTCAAAGTAAGCGGTCTGCAACCGGACACCGAGTATTTCTACCGGTTCCGTTTCGACCAAGACGATCAGACTTATTATTCGCCGACCGGCCGGACCAAGACGTTCCCAAGCGCTGACAGTCATCCCGATCGGGTGAATTTCGTGGTCACCAGCGGCAATAACTATGCCGACGGCTATTTCAACATCTTTGGTTGGTTAGTGGCTCAAGACCAAAAAGCCGCTGCCGCCGACAAAATTGACTTCGTCGTTCATGTCGGGGATTATATCTATGAAACCGAAGGGGGCACTGGCCCGCGTGACGAATGGGTCGATGCTCGCGTCATCGAGTTCGATGACGCCGAAAACGCGATCCCTCTCGCAGCCAACCTGGCCGCGTCGAGTCTGGATAATTATCGCCAGCTCTATCGGACGTATCGTGCCGACGCCCAGTTTCGCAGATTGCATGAACAGTTCCCGTTTATCGTGATCTGGGACGATC
>CAZWQC010000338.1:0-3342 GCA_964635785.1 uncultured Ectothiorhodospiraceae bacterium | reverse complement strand
CGAGCGGGTCGGGCGCGACAGCACGCTCGCGCGGATTTCGCGGATGGTCGCCGAGGCGCAGTCGGGCAAGGCGCCGATCCAGCGGCTGGTCGACCGGGTGGCGAGCGTTTTCGTCCCGGTCGTGCTGGGGGTCGCCGCGGCGACTTTCGCAGGCTGGATGCTGGCCGGGTCGGGCGCGGGCGCCGCGCTTGAGGCGGCTTCGCAAGACGCATTTGTGGATGCCATGCGTCGCCTGACAGCGGCCAATTACGCCGATCGATTCAAACGCGGCGACCATACGTTTACGTTCATGGATCAGCGCTTTCGCGGTGAGCGGTTCGCGATCGTCCGGTACGAACTGAAACCGGCCACAAACCCGGAGCGGCGTATGCTCGAGTATCAGCTGATGGCCTCGGCATCGGGTTGGCGGGTGATCAATGTGGTGGTCGATGGCGTGAGCGATTTGTCCATCAAGCGTGGGCAATACCGGGATGTGTTGGCGAAGGAGGGATTCGATCGGTTGCTTGCACAGATCGAGGAAAAGATCGCGTCCATTGCCGAACCGCAGCCGTAACGACGAGGCTGCCATGATGGCAACCGAGATGGCCTGGGTGTGGGCAAGGTGCACGGGGTAACCTGAAGCACCGTACTCTCTGCAAGACGGATCGGCTATTGGACTGAAAGGACCGATGGGCTATAGTCGCTCAGTTTTTCGTGTCTACCCAGGGGCGCGCCGGTCACAATTTCGGTTGTGATATCTATCATCGTCTGCGATGTTGTCGGCACGCGCTATCTGTTGGGTCAGAGGATGTTTTCATGCTTACTAAACGGGGTGAAATGATGATGAGCCGATATCGATCCAAAAATAAGGTATTGCCGGCGGTTATGGTGTTTGGCTTGCTCGTCGGTAAAATGGCGGCGGTGCATGCCGGATTGCCGCAAACCACGGCAACGATTTCCGGGTACGTGAAACTCGACACGCTGATCAGTAAATATTCGGAAGCGTCACCGTCCGCGCAAATCGGGAAGGAGTTCTACGTTCCAAGCACCATCAAGACGAGTGGGGTTGCCGACGGCGTGAACTATAACATGCATGTTCGCGAAACCCGTTTTCGTTTGGACACCAGCACGCCAATCGAGGGCGATACGATCAAGACGGGCATCGAAATGGACTTCATGGTTTTGCCGGGCGGTGACGAGCGGATCTCGAACTCCTACGCGCTACGGGTACGTCATGCTTTCTTCACTTACGACGGCCTCCCCGGCGGTGAGTTGTTGGTCGGTCAGACGTGGAGCAACTTCTACAACGTCAAGAGCCTGCCCGAGCTCAATGACTTCGTCGGACCGGTGGGAACACTGTTTGATCGTCAGCCGATCATTCGCTACACCGTCGGCGATCTCTCCGTTGCGCTGGAGAATCCGGAATCCACGATTACCGTCAATGGCGCACGTGAAGCGACGGACGACAATCGTTTTCCGGATGTGAGTGCGATGTACCGAGCCGGGCCGGTTTCAGTTGCTGTGTTGTTGCGCGAGTTGCACTACCGAGACGATAGCCGTAACATCGACGAGTCGCGAGTCGTGGCGGCAGGTAGTATCGCAGGTCGGATTCCGGTGCCGATCAATGATTGGGGTGACGATATTCGTTTCATGGGGAATATCGGTAACGGCCTGGGGCGTTATCTGGGTTTGAATGCCTTCAACGGGGGGTACTTGAACGATGACAACGCACTCAAGGCCTCCCTGCAATGGGGCGGATTCATCGCGTATCGCCATTTTTGGGCCAAAGGTCTGCGTTCCACCGTGGTCGGCTCGCTGGCCGGAGCGAATTATGGTGAGGCGTTCGCTAGCCGGGAGAATCTGCCGGATCGGTACTACAGCACTCACGTTAACTTGATGTACTCTCCGGTGGATGCGATGACGTTCGGGATCGAATATATCTTCGGCAAACGCGACGACGTTGACGGCGACGACGGGATCATGCATCGGGCGCAGGTGTCGGGTAAATACGCGTTCTGACGTTTATAGCGATCGGTTGTGGCGATCGCCTTCACTGCCGCCAGGGCCGACCAACATCGCCCTGGCGGCGCTCTCGGTGTTGACGACCCGCCTAAAACAGTATCTCTGGTGCGTCAGCGAAGTCCGGTCGGCGATTGCGCCGATAGTCGCGGATATTGGTGAAGTAGGCGTCGCGATCTTCCAGCCGCATTTCAAGTGAACCGGTGACCCGAACTTTCAGCGTTTTGCTCAAGTCATCGTCGTCCCGCCAAATCATCAGACCACTGTCGGCATGGCGGCAAGCTTCGGGATCGGTGCCATATTTTTGGCAGACTTGTTGGGTAACATCCCGTAATGCCGAGTATGAAATCGGCTCTTGGATATAGTCGAGTTTGTATAATCCGGTGGCATGACCAATTTCGATCATTACCGTGCGCTCGGCTGGACTGCGATGGGGATTCCAATCGCTCAAGGTGAAGTAGACATAGGGGCCAAGGTCGCGCTCGTAACGCGCGAGCTTGGACGTATCGAAACCCTGTTCCTTTAGCTCGGCGATGACGGTTTCCAACCGGTCGCCAAGGTGAAGGCCGAGGACCTCGAATTGGTCGACATCCGCAGCATCGAGCGTGGTCAATCCGCCCAGCAACGGGATGATGGTAAGAACAGACGATAGACGCATTTCGATTAAGAACCTCACTCACTTCGGTGGCTTGTCGTTATCGTCCAGGCGAGCTAGAAAAACTTGCGCTGGATCAATGGCAAGATAGTGCCAAGCGGGGGTGGCCGTCAAGTTGACCCGCGACTTAAACGGATGAGCCAGCCCGTGGCCCGATCGATTTTTGGGTAGGTTAGATTCTTGGGTATGGATACGTGTTGCAGACGTTGTTGCTGGTCAGTCGACGGTGTCCCTCGCCTCGTCGGCGGAAGGGACACAAGAACCGGCAAAGCGATGGATCGTTCGCGTTGCCCAAGCATGGGCGATCAACGAACACGGGTAAGCGTCGGCAGCCATGGCAGCGCGGGCGCAGACGGACCTCTTGATGCTGCTGCTGCCACCGGTGGGCTTCGATCGATTCGGTGAGTCGCTGTTTGCTGGCAGCGATCGCTTCGCGCTTTTGGTTGGTGATGGCGAGTCGTCGGGACCGTCTTGCCTTACCAAAACGCGTGGAAATGATGGACCGGACCATGGCCGTGGCCAAACTGATAAGCGGCGCCAGCGCGAATGGCGGCAGTCAGATACGCCTTGGCCAAGGTGACTGCGCTGTGGATGTCCTCGCCGCGGGCACGAAAGGCGGTGATGGCGGCAGCCAGCGTGCAGCCTGTGCCGTGGGTGTTGGCGGTGGCGATCCGGTTGCCCGGCAGCAC
>CAZWQC010000337.1:0-3353 GCA_964635785.1 uncultured Ectothiorhodospiraceae bacterium | reverse complement strand
CGCACCGTTAATGTGCCTCACAATACCGAGGGTATTGTTTCCATAAGTCTGCTCGCACGAAGTGGGGTCGAGCACCTGGGTAGCTCCGACGACCTCGCGAAATGCTGCTAGCGCTTCATTGATATCATTCATAAAAACAACACGGTGCCACTTTGTTCGCGGTAATGATTCGAGCGAATTCAATCCAGAGAAATTCGTTTGACATTGTATTGGGTCGACAACGGAGTGCCGTTTCGTTCTTCTCAACAATCCTAACATCATGCGGGGTAACCATTTGCTTGACGAACTCCTTTTTCGACGCTGGCTACTCTAAACCCGACACACGCCAATCTGAGAATCTCAAGCAGGAATTATGCCGCAACAGAGATCATCATCAAAACAATGAGATACAAAAAAATCGGGTATTGTAAGCAATGCCTGACCTGCCAGTGTAAGTTTTTTCAACAACCCGCAGCACCTCGACCGACCGTTGCACAACAGAACGCGGGTCGTTTCAGTGCTATACTAGGTGATGTTGATAACGCCGTCACGCTCACAAGGAGATCACTGCATGCAACCTTCCCAAGTCATTGCCGTAGCCCTTTTGTGCCTCTCATGTGTCTGGGCATGCTCCAAACAACACGACATAAGCCCCGAACAAGCCATTGAACTTGCCGATGCCGCCGTCGCCCAAGATAAACCTCGGGACGCAATGATTTACCTGAAGAGCGCGCTCAAGACCTCACCCCACAATCTTGAGATTCGACGGCAACTGGCCGAGGTTTACCTGATGCTTGGCGATGGGAGCGCCGCTGAAATCGAGATCGACAAAGCAGTCCAACAGGGCTACCCAGCACTCGAAGCTGCGTTACCACTCGCTCGAGCTTTGCTGATGCAAGGTCAATACCAAGAAGTCTTGACAACGCTCGCCACAACCGTCGACACAACCCTAACCAAACAGGTGGAACGGAGCAACTTAACCGGCCAGGCTTATCTTGGACTTAACGAGCCAGGCGAAGCCGATCGAGCTTTCTCGGCGGCACTTGCCATCGACGCCAAGAATGCGAAAGCCGTGACCGGTAAGGCGCAAGTTCTGCTCGCGCTAGGCGACCAGGAGCAGGCACGTATGTGGCTCGAGCAGGCACTCGAGTTCGACCCAAAATTCGCGTTGGCCTGGCGGTTGAAAGCCGATCTTGCGCGTGCCGCAGGACAGCTCGATGAAGCTGAATTCGCCTATACCCAAGCCATCCAAAACCGCTCGGGGAATGCGTTAGATCGGTTACAGCGCGCCATGTTGCGAATATCCCGGGGCGACTTCGATGGGGCAAAAGACGATGCCGACGCCATACCGGCACCCTACAACAAAAGCCCCGAAGTCGCTTATGTTCGGGGCTTGGCTGCCTTCGGTCGACAGCAGACCGATACGGCCCTGGCGAACTTCGAGAATGTCGTCCGCCTCGACCCGAACCATTTGGGTGCAATTTTTTTTCTCGGGGTGATCAATGCACAACGAGGCAATCTCGAGCAGGCGGAACACCAATTGCGCCGGTTCGTTGACAAGCGACCCGATGTCGCTCAGGCCTCCCTCGCGCTGGCAATGATCCGATTGCAACAAAATGACCTAGCCGGTGCCAAAGCCGTGCTGACACCCGCGTTGCAGCACCATCCGGATAAT
Organism: uncultured Ectothiorhodospiraceae bacterium; assembly: GCA_964635785.1. Lineage (GTDB taxonomy): Bacteria > Pseudomonadota > Gammaproteobacteria > CAYFSA01 > CAYFSA01 > CAYFSA01. Next base: position 1,699 of record CAZWQC010000337.1, on the reverse strand, counting down.
CTATCGCTCGCCGAGCTGCTTGCCAGCCTCCATCTAGCACAGGGTCACGGCGCCGCCGCCGAACCGCTGCTGCGCAAGGTAGTCGCCCAGCAACCCGATTCCGCATCCACGTTGACCAAGCTGGGGGTGAGTTTGCTCTTGACGGGCAAAGTCGCGGAGGGTCGCGCCATTCTCGCGGACGCAGCCGAGGTCGGTGACAACTTGCCGCGAGCAAAAATCCTCTTGATCTTCAGCCATCTCAAGGATGGCGACCCCAAGGAAGCGCTCGAATTAGCGGAAGAACTGGTGGCCGACAATCCCGAGTCTGCCGGCGCGCACGCCCTAATCGGAACGGTTCTCGCTGAGCTACAAGAATACGATCGCGCACGCGAGGCGTTCGACACAGCCTGGAAAATCAAACCCGGACATATCATTGCCGGTCGTTCACTTGCACGGCTTGACCTGCAAAAAGGCGATCGTGACGCAGCCTATCAACGCTATACCGACGTTCTTGCCAAACATCCCGGCAACGTTCCCGTCTCCGTTGCTGCGGCCCAGCTCGATCTGGCATCGAAAGATCTGGAAACCGCCGAGCTGCGGCTCAAGCAAGCCATCGCCAACTACCCGGACGACCCGCGTCCCCGCACGCTCTTGGCACAAACCTATCAAGCCGTCGGTCGTCTCGAGGATGCTCTCAGTATCGTTGCATCGCCATCGGCACAGGCCTTGGGAAACCCCGCTTTCCTTGAAGTCGCGGGACGCTTGAATCATCGTGCGGGACGATTCGATACCGCGGACGAACTGTTTACTCGTTTGGTCGCGCTCGCGCCAACATCGAGCCAAGCCTACCTTTACCGCGGACTGTCCCTGCAAGGTCTCGGTAACAACGAAGCGGCTCGCAGTGCATTGGAACGCGCGATTACCCTTGATCCTACGAATCGCAACGCCCGAGCCAGCCTGGCCGGGTTGGAAATCCGCGAACAGCGCTTTACCGCAGCAAAGAACCAAATCGACGCGCTGAACCGACTATCGGAAACGGAAGTCGAGGTTCTCGCACTTCAGGCCCGTTGGCAAGCCGGGCAACGACGTTTCGACAAAGCGGCCGAGGTCATGCGAGAACTCATCACACTCCAGCCGACGAGTGATAATGCGGCGTCATTGGTTGACCTTCATTTTCTGGCAGGCAACCCCGACGAGTCTTTCGCCACCGCACGTGATTGGCTCAAGCGCAATCCTGATGATACTCGCGTGAGGTTGCTGTTCGCGGACTTACTACAAAGAGCAAGCAAGACCGAAGAATCCCGCCAGTCCTACGCGTCGGTTCTCCAACGTGCACCCAACAATCCCATCGCCCACAACAACTTAGCCAATCTAATCCAGGCCAGCGATCCTACAGCTGCGCTTGAACACGCCAAGAAAGCCTACGATCTCGTTAACGGGGAGGTTGCGGCCATTGCCGACACCTATGGCTGGATCTTGCTCGACACCAAGCCGAACGAAGCACTCCGCATTCTGCGCGAGGCTCACCAACGGGCAAAGCAGGTTCCGGAGATTGCCTACCACTACGCGGTCGCGTTAAACACCAATGGTTTTGCCGATCAGGCGAAACGATTGTTGACGACACTGATGGATCAAGACTTCGCCGGCAAAGACGAGGCCAAAAGGCTCTTGGATACGCTCGAATAGGCCACGTATCGAAAGCGGACGAACGATTTGCCCC
>CAZWQC010000336.1:1987-3353 GCA_964635785.1 uncultured Ectothiorhodospiraceae bacterium | reverse complement strand
CCGGGAACGAATTTTCGAGCGGCTGTCCGCAGGGGACGATGATCTGTACGTGATGGGTCAAGCCGAAGGCACCGGCACCGATGTCGAGGTGGTGCCGCTGGCCCCCAATCCGTTGGTCATCGTGGCGCGTAGCGATCACCCCTTGGTGGGACAGCAAGGGGTCACGCTAGACCGGTTGGTGCAAGAACGTTTTTTGCTGCGAGAACCGGGATCCGGCATTCGCGATTCCGTGCTCAAGGCGTTCGGAGAGCTCGGTTTGCAGCCGAACGTGCGGATTGAGTTGGGTAGTAACGAAGCGATCAAGCACGCCGTGATTGGTGGCTTAGGTCTTGCCGCGTTGTCCCTGCATACGCTAGTGCTAAATACAGATAGTCGTCAACTCGCGATTCTCGATGTTGTTGGCTTTCCGATTCAGCGGTATTGGTACATGGTGTATCCCCGTAGTCGCGATCTTTCTTTGGTTGCTAGTGCGTTTTTGGCGTTTGCCACAGAGCATACGAGCGAGATTAGAGCGCGCTTGGACACAACCTTGCGGGCGCTGCAACGTTCGCGCTAACCACGCTTGTCCATGATGATGGGTCGTGTTTTTGGTTTGCGGAAGTACGCCTTGGCTAAGCTGCGGGCGGATTGCCTGGGAGCGGTACGATGGCCGGATTTTTTGTTCAAGCTCGCTAGTGCGGGGAGATTGCCAATGCGAACCGGGCGAGCGTCTGATCGATGAATGTTTGCGCAGGGATCGGACGTCCGAACAAGTAGCCTTGATAGTGATCGCATCGACGTGCTTTGAGGAAGTCGAACTGCTCCTCGGTTTCTACGCCCTCGCCGACGACGAGCAGGCGAAATTGCCGACTGACACCTAGAATCGCATCGACCAGTGCCGCGTCATCACTGTTGTGGGGGGCATCTTGGACGAAACTACGGTCGATTTTCAGCTCGTCGATCGGCAATTGCTTAAGGTAGGCCAAGGACGAGAAGCCAGTACCAAAGTCATCGATCGATAGCCGCACTCCCAGTGTTTTCAGTGCCTGCATTTTTGCGACGGTGCCGCGTAAATCGTTGATAATGATCCCTTCGGTAAGCTCCAACGTAAGTTGTCGCGGGTCAAGCCGATAATCGCTCAAGGCATCGCGCACGGTAGCGAGGAATTCCGGCTGCTGAAACTGGCGGGGACTGACATTGACGGCCATATAAAAAGGCTTGTCGTGGCTGTTCAGTTCTGACAATTCCGCCAACACAGCGCATGCTTGACGCAAAACCCATTCGCCGATAGCGACGATCAATCCGGTTTCTTCCGCGAGAGGAATGAACAAACCTGGGGAGATTATACCCCGATCCGGATGTTCCCAACGGAGTAGCGCTTCTGCGC
>CAZWQC010000336.1:0-1977 GCA_964635785.1 uncultured Ectothiorhodospiraceae bacterium | reverse complement strand
CCGGAAACCGATCTTGGTCGACTTGTACTTGCAATGACAGCCTTAATTGATCACGCGCAATGGCATGATGCAAGTCGTTTTCTAACTCGAAACGGGCTTCGACGGCTGCTTGCATGGTCGGTTCGAAAAACCGAACGCGATTTCGCCCTTCTTCCTTGGCTCGATAGAGTGCGGTGTCGGCTTCCCGCAAGATATCGTTAACTGTCGTTGTAGTGGCAGAAAAAATGCTGACACCAATGCTCGTGGCCACGACGAACTCGCCTTGAACCGAATCGATTGGTGTTGACAGTATATGGCGCATGCGCTCGGCAAGGTGATAGGCGATGATCTGCGCTTCGTCGATGTAGTGACCAAGATTGTTGAGGAGTACAACGAACTCGTCGCCGCCGAAACGGGCGATGGTATCATCCATTCGTAATAGCGACAGCAATCGTTTGGCCACCGCTTGGAGCAGACTGTCGCCAGCAGCGTGACCGCGCGCATCGTTCACTTGCTTGAATCGATCCAGGTCGAGAAACATGACAGCCCCATAATGCTTGGCGCGTTTGGCTAAACCGAGTGCGGTGGCGAGTCGGTCCAAGAATAAGCGCCGATTGGGTAAATCGGTCAGCGGATCGTAGTAGGCTAGCCGATGAATCGAGGCTTCGTTAGCCTTGCGTTCGGTAATGTCGACGCAGGTTCCGGCCGTGCGTTGGGGTTGACCGCAGTCATCGGGATCGAAGCCTTTGCCTCGGTCCAGTAGCCAGCGCCAGTGGCCAGACTGATGTCGCATGCGGTACTCCGCTTCTCTTGTGCTGTTGTCCTGTACGTGCCGATGCCAAATCAGTTGCTCGACGCGCTTGCGATCCTCGGGATGAATCAACGTCAGCCAGGCGTCGATGGTTGTTGGTGCGGTGCGACGATCGATACCTAACAAGCGCTTGAATCGCTCGTCTACAATGATTTCGCCGGTGTTAAGATCGATGTCATAGAGGCCGAGCTCTGCGCCTTCCAGGGCGAGCTCCAAGCGTTCTTGCGTATGCCGCAGGGTGGCTTCGGTTCGTTTGCGTTCCGTAATGTCGCGCAAGACGATCAACAACCGTCGTTCGAACCGACTGATGCGTTTGATGTGCATATCCACCCACAATTCGTCGGCGTGTCGATTGCGCAGCGGGATCTCCAGCTGTTGCACGCGACCACGAATCACTGGTTTCCAGAGCTCAGGCCAATTCACCGCCGCGTTCGGCGCCAGCCAATCGCGCGGCTGACGTTGTCTGAGCTCCTCGGCCGAGCAGGACAGCAGTGTCAATGCTTGTTGATTGGCATCGAGTACGTGCATACCGCAGAGACTGACAACAAACAAGGCGTCTTGCGCGCTTTCGAATAGCCGCCGAAACTTGGCTTCCGAGGTTCGCAGTGCTTGATTGACAGCGTCCTGCTCCATGATAGCCAAATAGACCTCCAGCGCATTTTCGGCGATGGCCAGGTCGGGTTCTACTGGCCGTTGTCCCGGATACCGCACGGAAGACTGCCAGCCCAACAGCAAGCCAAACCGAGCGGTTGGGTGTGCGATCCAAAGGCCGGTCGAGAGGCGCAGCTGTTCTAAACGGTGTGCTGGTATTTTGCCCGAGGGCTGGCTGTGTGCCAGTTCAGCGACGGGCAAAACCAGGCCGGTGTCGATCCCCAGGCTGTTGGTTACCGCATAGCTTTGCGTGACCCCTTGCCACTCGAACAAAGCCACACAATCGCAAGGGAGTCGTTCGACCAGCATCGCTAAAAGGTAATCGGCAAGAACAGCTTTCGGGACGCCACTGCGTTCGAGTCGATGTGCGACGCGATAGAGTTGTTGTGTCAACAACGTCTGCGTTCGATAGCGCTGTATTTCCAAACGTTCTGTTCGCAATTGTTCCTGCAGCCGCAAAACATGTCCCCCCAGCTCGTCGACTTGGGTACGCAGAAACGTCAGTTCGGTCGGTGGTTCTCGTAGGTCGCTCATGC
>CAZWQC010000335.1:0-3362 GCA_964635785.1 uncultured Ectothiorhodospiraceae bacterium | reverse complement strand
CCGCCAGGATGCTCACGCGGCATGCCGCCTTCTGGCGGATGCCACGAATTCAACGCGTTGTCGCTCAATAACCGCTGGAGTAACTCAATGGCGTCCCGGCATCATCAACGGCAGCGCACGGCCAATCGCACAATGAAAATTTGGCAGCGCTTGCAGCAGTATGCGCTGTTGATCCGCCTTCACCGTCCCATTGGCACCTATCTTTTACTCTGGCCGACACTTTGGGCCCTATGGATTGCCGGCAACGGTCGCCCCGATCCTCTGGTTCTGTTCGTTTTCGTTGCGGGTGTCTTCCTGATGCGTTCTGCCGGCTGTGCGATCAATGACTTTGCGGATCGACACGTTGATCCCCATGTCGCTCGAACCCAACAACGACCGCTCGCCGCCGGTACCATTGCGCCTTGGGAGGCCATTGCTGTCTTCGTCACTCTGGCGCTGATCGCGTTCGGACTGGTTCTGCTGACCAACCTGAAAACCGTCCTCCTATCGGTGGCCGCCGTCAGTTTCGCCGCCAGTTATCCCTTTATGAAACGAATCCATCACTTACCGCAAGCCCATCTCGGCGCTGCCTTCTCCTTCGCCGTACCGATGGCGTTCACAGCTCAACTCGATAGCTGGCCACCATTGCTCGCCTGGCTCCTATTCTTTGCCAATCTCCTGTGGACCATGGCTTACGATTCCATGTATGCCATCACCGATCGAAACGACGACCTGCTGATCGGGGTCAAGTCAACCGCGATCCTGTTCGGCCGTTTCGACCGCCTGGCCATCGGGGCGTTGCAACTTGCCACGTTCATTTTGCTGGTAACGGTCGGTTGGTTTGCTTCGCTCGGCCCGGCCTATTACCTCGGCCTCGCCGTCGCGTTGCTGTTTGCCATTTACCAACAGTTCCTGATCCGCAACCGCGACCCCCACCTTGCGTTCCGGGCATTCCTCAACAACGCCTGGCTCGGCTTCGCGGTCTTTATCGGGTTGCTGCTGCACTACATCTACGTGTAAACCTGAGCGGCGAAAGGCGCCCTTTCACACCGCATCCTCCCCCTCCTCACCGGTCCGGATACGAATCACGCGATCGACGTCGGTCACGAACACCTTGCCATCACCGATCTTGCCGGTTCGAGCCGCCTTGATGATCACTTCCGTGCACATTTCGAGCTTATCATCCTCGACGATGATCTCGAGCTTAACCTTGGGCATGAAATCCACCACGTATTCCGCACCACGATACAACTCGGTGTGCCCGCGTTGTCTGCCGAATCCCTTGACCTCGGTTGCAGTCATCCCCGACACGCCGACCTCGGTCAACGCTTCGCGCACATCGTCGAGTTTGAATGGTTTGATGATTGCTTCGATCTTTTTCACGGGCTCACCCTCAGGGCAGATGCTTAACAATTGGCATAACAAAAAAACAGGGACTTGCGGTTCGGGTCAAGCACGGCACTGCCTTAGCTCGCCCCGCGATACTCGCCTCTTGTGGCCAACGCAACGGCTCTCGCTTCAATCCAGCATTTTACGATAGCCACTGGTGATTGGATACCGTCGATCTTTGCCAAAGGCACGCCGCGTGACCCGAACCCCAGGCGGTGCCTGGCGACGCTTGTACTCATTCTTCAGTACCATATCGGCAACCCGGCGCACAATGTCTGCCTCGAAGCCATCGCCCACGATCTTGCCGATCGACCAGTCCCGCTCGACGAACCGTTCCAAGATCGGGTCGAGCACAGCATACGGCGGCAGCGAGTCCTCGTCTTTCTGATCCGGTGCCAACTCTGCCGACGGCGCCCGGACCAAAACCCGCTCCGGGATCACGGGGGCCATCTCGTTGCGATAACGGGCAAGGCGATAAACCCAGGTTTTGGCGACGTCTTTCAGCGGTGCGAAGCCACCAGCCATATCGCCGTACAAAGTCGCATAACCCACGGCCATTTCGCTTTTGTTCCCGGTGGTCAACAGCATACGACCGGTTTTGTTGGACACCGCCATCAAAATCATGCCCCGACAGCGGGCTTGGATATTCTCTTCGGTCGCATCCGGCGCATAGCCGGCGAACTCGTCCGCCAGCAGGGTTTTGAAAGCCTCGAACACTGGCGTGATGGAGACACAGCCATACGCAACACCGAGTGCGTCGGCTTGCGCGGCGGCATCGTCCAAACTCATTTGGGAGGTATAGATCGAGGGCATCATCAGTGCCCGCACCTGTTCTGCACCGAGCGCATCCACCGCAATGGCCAAGGTCAGCGCCGAGTCGATCCCACCGGACAACCCCAGCACGACACCCGGAAAACCGTTCTTGCGAACGTAGTCCCGGGTACCGAGCACCAATGCCTGATACAAACTTCCTTCGTCGGTCAAGCTCGGTGCCAACGCAGGCGCTGGCCACGTCGAGTGGCCCACCGGCAAATCGAAGGCATAGATGCCTTCGCTGAACGCCGGCGCCCGAAACACTAAACCATGCAGCGGATGCACCACCATCGATTCGCCATCGAAGACCAATTCGTCCTGACCGCCCACCAGGTTGACATAGACCATCGGCAAACCGGTTTCGCAGACCCTCGCATGCAGAATGCGGGCGCGTTCTTCGTGTTTACCGAAATGGAACGGCGACGCATTGATGTTCAGCAGCACCTGCGCCTTCGCAGCAGCCGCGAAGCGGCTAGGCCCGGGCTGCCAGGCATCCTCGCAAATCGTCAAACCGATGCGCACACCGTGGCAATCGACCACGCACGCCCGCTCCCCCGCCGTGAAATAGCGCTTCTCGTCGAACACGCTGTAGTTCGGCAACACTTGTTTATGGTAGCGCGCCAAGACGCGGCCATCGCGCAGCCACAATGCCGCGTTGAACAAATCCCCACGAGGGCCGAACAACGGCGCCCCCACCACGACATCGATGCCTTGCGCTGCCGTAATCACCCGATCCAAACTCTGCTCGATTCGCTCGATCACCCGGGCGCGCAACAACAAGTCTTCTGGTGGATATCCGATCAATGCCAATTCCGGAAACGCGACAAGTGCCGCCCCCTTCCTCTTGGCTTCCCCAATGGATTCGATGATTCGTTCGGCATTGCTATCGACGTCACCGACAGTCAGATTAATCTGTGCAAGCACAATCCGCAGTACCGCCATTACGACCACCCCAACCGCTTGGCAATACACTGGCCCATTTCGGCTGGCGAGCGGGCAATCGTGACATCGGCTGCGGCCAACGCGGCCATCTTCTGTTCCGCCGTCCCCTGTCCGCTCGCCACAATCGCGCCGGCGTGTCCCATCCGGCGTCCCTGCGGTGCTGTCATGCCGGCAATATAGGCCACCACCGGCTTGGTGACATGCGCACGAATGAACTCGGCCGCTGCCTCCTCGGCGCG
>CAZWQC010000334.1:0-3373 GCA_964635785.1 uncultured Ectothiorhodospiraceae bacterium | reverse complement strand
GCGGCGGTGCTGGCCGCCGCCATGCGCATTCCGGAAGTGCAAGCCGTGGTCACTATCGCTGCACCATCCGATCCTGCCCATGTCAGTCATCTGTTCAAGGATCGGCAAGCGCAGATCAACGAATCTGGGTGTGCGGTTGTCGATGTGGCCGGGCGTGAGTTCACCATTTGCAAGCAGTTCTTGGACGACTTGCGCAGTCATCGCTTGCTAGACGATTTGCGTAACCTCAACAAGGCCGTCTTGCTCCTGCATTCGCCTGCCGACCGTGTGGTCGGTATCGATCATGCCCGGCATATTTATGAGGCTTGCCGGCATCCAAAGAGTTTTATTTCGTTGGACAAAGCCGATCATCTGTTGACCAAGAAGGAAGATGCCGAATACGTTGCGGAAACCGTTGCGGCGTGGGCGGGCCGTTACGTCGGCGCTAAGGTCTCGGGTAGCGCTTGACGTTGCGCACAAAACCGTCGCATGGTCGTGATTGTTCGATACACTGAAAGAGAGTCAATGCAAACGATTCCTGCTTTCGATTTTGCCCGTATGCCGCGTATCGTTTTCGGCGCGGGTCGCATTGCCGAACTGCCACAACACGTGGCCGGGTTTGGCGAAAATGTCCTTCTGGTGACCGGGGCGAGGTCTTTTCGCAACAGCAATCATTGGTCGCGCCTGGAAGCCGATTTGGCGGCGGCGGGCATCGATTGGCACGAATTTACGGTGGCCGAGGAGCCGAGTCCGGCGTTAGTCGATACCGCCGTAGCCCAGTATCATGGACGTGTTATCGATGTCGTACTTGGCATTGGTGGTGGTAGTGTTTTGGATGCAGCGAAAGCGATCGCCGGATTGTTGCCGCATGGCAATTCCGTCATGGATCATCTCGAAGGCGTTGGCCGTAAAGTGCCGTATCGGGGTCCGGCAACGCCGTTCATTGCCGTACCGACCACAGCGGGCACCGGCAGCGAAGCGACGAAAAATGCGGTGCTGAGCCAGCAGGGACCGGATGGGTTTAAAAAGTCGTTTCGGCACGAGGCGCTCATCGCGCACACCGCGCTCATCGATCCTGAATTACTCGCCAGCTGCCCGCCGGATCTTATGGCAGCACAAGGCATGGACGCGTTCACTCAGTTGCTCGAATCGTTCGTATCGCGGCGCGCCAATCCGATGACCGATGCGCTCGCCTGGTCGGCATTGACCGGATTTTCCGCAGGCCTGTTTGCGGCATTGGCAGGATCGGCCGATGCCGCCCTCGGCCGAGCACGCATCGCCTACGGCAGTTTGGTGTCGGGCATTTGCTTGGCGCAGACCAACTTGGGCTCGGTCCACGGCTTGGCCTCACCGCTGGGGGCGTTTTATCCGATCCCGCACGGGGTGGTGTGCGGTACGTTGTTAGCCGAAGCGGTCGATGTCAACATCCATGCCTTGCGCGCGCGCGACCCAAGCAGCCCGGCATTGGCGAAGTACGCCAAGCTGGGTACCCAGCTGATGGGACGCGAGCCGGACGACGAGGAAGATGCGCTGGCGACATTGGTCGAGCTGCTACGCAGTTGGGTCAGGGAATTGGAACTCCCACCGCTTGGCCGTTTCGGGGTCACCGAGGCTGCCATCGACCACATCGTTGCCCACGCCGGTAGCGGCAACATGCAGACCAATCCGGTGACGTTGACACCCCAAGAAACCGGCGAAATCCTCCGTCGTCGCTTGGCTTGAGCCCTTCATGTGCAATCGAAAAAGGTCGGCGAGTCGACCTTGAGGTCAGCACCGCGAAGCGCATTTGGCGAAGCGACCCGTCAGAAGTGAAAAAACAGCGACGCAAACGGACCACCGACTTCGACATCCAACTCCACTTCGCTGATGACATCATTCAACCGCCAAACTTGATGCCGCCAGCCAGCCGCGACGCCCAAACCGAGGTCGGTCTCGTACCCGACCAAGCCGTGACCATCGAACACGGTATTACCGGAGATCGACAATCCAGCCGCTTGGGCCTCGACGAATAGACTTGTCAGCGGAATGTTGAGGCGACCACGAGCAAAACCCATCGGGATGGGTAAGGTGAAGCCTTCGCTATACGTTGCCTCGATACTTTCGTCGCCTAACGCCACCTCGCCGCTGACTTCAAGCCGCCCCTCGATGTACCGGCCTTGTAGGCCAAGATCGATATCGACAAGCGGTAGCGGCAACGTATAAAACAAGATGATATCGAAATGATCGAGTTCGAGACGGGCATCGACCGTGGTACCGGCAGGGAGGTCTTCACCGAAAGGATCCGTTAATGTGCCGTTGGTGCCATCGATCGTCAACGAGGTGTACTGCGCGCGAACATCGGGGATGATCGGTAAGAAGTGTTGTACTTCTGCGTACGCATGGTATTCCGGTTCATTGTCGAGTTCCAACGCGGTATCGAGGTCGTTTTCATAACCGAACACATTGGCACTACCCTTAGGGTTGGTGTACCACACCGACCCGCCCACCGTGAGATCGAGCAACCAAGCGGCTTGGGATGTACTGGCGAGAACGAGCAGACCGATGACTAGCAGCAGACCAGACATGAGTAAGAACTCCAAAGTCTTGAGTTAAGTTGTCGTTGATCGTGAGAACGGTGTAGGGTACGCACCGCGAACTATTCCGTCGAGGTATCGCCTAACCATTTGCCAGATGCACGGCGTTTAACCGAGCCATCACAACAAATCAATCGAGGAGATTCCCATGGCAGCCACACCCTCTACCATGCCCGAACTTGGCCGACCAGCCCCGGACTTTGCGCTTTTGGAACCGGTGACGGGCAAGCAACTAGGACTTGCCGACTTCCTCGGGAAACCGCTGTTGGTCACCTTTATCTGCAATCATTGCCCTTATGTCAAGCTGATCCGCGGGGAATTGGCAAGGTTTGGCCGAGACTACCTACCACGAGGTCTTGCAATCGTGGCGATCAACGCCAACGATGTGGCCAACTATCCGGACGACAGCCCGGAACGCATGATTGCGGAGGTTAGCGACGTCGGCTATACCTTCCCGTACTTGTTCGATGAAACCCAAACCGTTGCGAGAGCCTTCGAGGCCGCCTGCACACCCGATTTCTTTCTCTACGACGCCGACCATCGGCTATATTACCGCGGCCAATTCGACGACGCCCGACCCAACAGTACAACCCCGGTGACCGGCGCGGATTTGCGTGCCGCCGCGGACGCCTTGCTGGCGGGCCAATCGGCGCCACAGGAGCAAAAGCCAAGTATCGGCTGCAATATCAAATGGAAACCCGGCAACGAACCGGCCTGATGAGTGAGCGGCTTAGCCGAATCTGTCGCGCTTGGGCTGATCCTGATCGCCACACAACCAACTGTTCGCATCAGCTTGCACCGGTTTGACCGATGGTATCGGC
>CAZWQC010000333.1:0-3388 GCA_964635785.1 uncultured Ectothiorhodospiraceae bacterium | reverse complement strand
GAAACTCGACCGTGGCAAGGCGAGTCCCGCCGCCATCGCGTGCCCGCCGAATCGCGAAATCAAACCGGGTGTCGTACTCGCGATCCGATCGATCATGTCGCGAATATGGACACCGGGAATCGACCGTGCCGATCCCTTTAGCTCATTTTCCCCACCTGGGGCAAACGCGACGACCGGTCGATGCATTCGCTCGCGAACATGCGCGGCCACTAAGCCGACGATCCCTTGATGCCAACATTCGTCATACAGGCAAACACCCGCTTGCCCGATCCCGGTATCCGCAAAATGGGTCATCGCTTCGGTCTGCATCTTTGCCTGTAAAGCGCGTCGTTCTCGATTCAATTCATCCAATTCTTGCGCAGACACAAGTGCAGTTTCGAGGTTGTCGGCGAGCAAACACTCGATGCCAAGCGACATATCGTCAAGACGGCCAGCCGCGTTCAGCCGCGGGGCAACGGCGAAACCGAGATCATCGGCATGCGCTTTTCGATGGTCGCGGCCGGCTATCTGTAATAATGCCAAGATACCAGGTGCACAGACGCCCGCACGAATGCGCCGCAAACCTTGTTCGACCAGAATCCGATTGTTGTAGTCCAACGGAACGACATCGGCAACCGTGCCCAACGCGACCAGATCGAGCAGGTTGCCGAGATTGGTTTGTTCCTCGTTATCTGGGTGCTGCTGTCGAAAGTACTGCCGCAGCGCGATCAATACGTAGAAGATGACACCGACCCCCGCTAGACATTTCGACGGGAAACGATCACCTGGCAAATTCGGATTGACCATGGCATCCGCCGCCGGTAGGCGCGGTCCGGGTAGGTGATGGTCGGTAATCAATACCCGCATCCCGTGGGCTTGCGCAGTGGCAACGCCGGCAAGACTGGATATGCCATTGTCGACCGTGACAATCAACTCAGCACCCTTTGCTTTGGCCAGTTCAACGATCGCGGGAGACAAACCGTAACCGAAGTGGAAACGGTCCGGCACCAAATAATCGATCCGGTGAAAACCAAGACTGCGCAAACCACGCAGGGCCACGACGGTGCTCGTTGCGCCGTCTGCATCGAAATCACCGACGACGATAATCTGCCGATTTTCTTGCCATGTCGTGTATAACAGCTCGACGGCCTGCTGAAGACCGCAAAGTTGAGTCCCCGGCAACAGTGCACCGATCCGATAATCGAGTTCGCGCGAGGTACAAACGCCGCGCTGCGAATAAAGCCGACGCAACGCGGCTGGGATATCCGCTGGGAGCTGGTTGGCATCACACTGCATGTCGCGGCGGCGAAAGCGATACCGGGCGGTGAGATCCGGGAAACTCATCGCGGATTACCACCAACGCCGACGTCGGCCCACTCGTACACGCCGCGCGGACGTCGCCAAAATCGACGCAAGTCCTTGCGGGTCACACCACAACGCCCAATCTGGGAGCCGATCAGATCGAGTCGGCCGATCCGATGTTGGTCGATGCCGGTCAATAACGGTTGCAAGACGCAGTGATCCACATTGCGGTAGGCGGTTACCCACTGGTTATAATCATCCTCGAGGTTAGCTTGCCAAAATGCATCGGTCATGAACAAATGGCAGTCGTTGGTGAATTCTGCCCGGCAATCGGCGGCGGAACTCGGCCAGTCCTGCCAGAGCGTACCGCTCAGTTTGGCGATGCCGACGAGAATCGGCGCGGCTGTTGTGATCGATGCCCAGGGGCTGTGTCCCGGCTCGGGTAAATTGCCTTCCCCCCACGGCCAAATACTGTTGATCGGCAGCTGCCCGCGTGCTTCGCGTTGCGTATTGACTGGATGGGTTGCCAATAGCATTTGCGCTTCATTCAACTGAGCACGCCAACGCGCGGCATTTGCACCGGTCGGGAGGAAATCAGCCACGCTGCGTCCGATCGCGTGGGTTAGCGGATGGGTTACCAGGCCGTGATCCGATTCTAAACGCAAATACCACGACGCCGATTGCGTTGCCGAAATCTCCCATCCGTCCTCACGAAAATGTCGATTCAGCGCGCTGATCAATGCGGCGGCTTCAGCCAGCGGAACATCGTCTTTTCCAATCCTGTGCAAGATCAGTCGCTCCATGTCAGGATGCACGTAGACAGGGTCAACACACAACCAATGATCTGCGCTCGGGTCCCCCCCCTCACCAAGTAATCGTAACGCCCCCAGTGGCCAGCCCTGAGCGGTCGTGATCTGGAACGATTGGCACAACCAGGACCACGGATCCGCTGCGCTTGCCCGATGCAGTGCTGGTGTTGTTGCTCGTATGAGCGAATCACTTTGGCGCCCGGACGGTTCGGTCGGCAAAGCCCCGTACGCTGTCTGGGTTGTTGCGCGTGTTGTTGTCTGTACCCGGGCATACCGAAAAAAGCGCGACCAGCCCGGTAGCGAGGGAATGGTCTGGCCGCGAGTGCGCCAGTCCAAGATACGATCGAGCAATCCGGGGCAAAACAAGTCGATGGTTGGCAGTTTGGCCATTGAGCAAGCAAGACTCCAAATCAAATTGAGGGCAGAGCGAATCGTCGCAAAAGCGTCAGTCGAAGCGGTAGCCAAACGCCGCAATATCGCCGGCGAAATGATCGGCTACCAGCGCAGCGGTCCGGTCCGAGTAATAGGTTCGATAATCAGATTGCCGATCACTGGCGCGACGTTTATGCGGCAACGGCGGTAGCTGCGCAGCGAGCTTGGCCTGGATGCTGGCGTAATCGCTGGCCAAGGTTTCATAGTGGCCGATAAAGTCCACGCAGAGCTGACCATGTAAGTCGACGAGGTAATCACGCTGTTGTTCGATCGATGTGTCGATATGATATTGATAGGGCCGGTCGGGATCCAATTTCCAGTCTAAAAAATCGGTGAAAGCCTCGTGGCCGGCCAGTAACGCGGGTCGTTCGCGACGAATATGGTGATAGGAACTAACCTGTAAATCCCATGGATTGCGCACGAAGGCGAATTTGAATAGCCGCTCGAACAACGCGGCCGGCAACATTTCTTTTGCAGCAATGATCTTGGCGTGGCGTGGGAATTTGCTGCCGAGGCGATGCCCGGTGAGATGACTCATGCGACTGCATATAAACATCAGCGGGTACAGTGGGTCACGCCGTTGCAGCTGACGCAAAGCCGCACGGATACTGGTGCCGCCTGTTTTGGCAATATGCACAAACAAAAAATTATAGCGAGGCGAGAACAGCATATCGGATGGCCGCGTCTTACGGATGCAGTGAGTGAATGCCGGTCGGGCTGCCGTCCGCGGGCATGATGGTCACACCTGGCAACGCACGATCGGTCGCATCGGCAAGGCCCATCGCCAGTAAATAACCCGCCACCGCGGTCGCCACCGAGTATTCATTGACCGCCTGTTGTAGCAGCTCGGCTGGCAACGGCTCGGC
>CAZWQC010000332.1:0-3395 GCA_964635785.1 uncultured Ectothiorhodospiraceae bacterium | reverse complement strand
TGCCGCCAGTGTGCAACACGCCGACAAAACTGCCCCAGCCCGCTGGCTGGTCTTTCCCCACTGGCATGCCCAGGCTGCTCTGAAACTGACGCCCATGGCCAAATCCCGCGCTTTCCTGATGCTGGCGACCAACGCGTTCAACTACGAGGTTCTGGGCGAGGCCGGTTTTCGTACGGTCGATCTACTGGTGCGCACCTGCGCGTGTTACAGTCTGATCTATTCTGACCTACACGAAGCTGTCACCGCACTCAATGAGCTGGTGGATAACCAAACCAACCGATGAACCCGCTTCGGCCAGCAACGCTGGCCCCCTCCTAGTCAATGCACTCCTTGAACCTGAGCGGCTCGCTAGCCTAACGCCAAGACAGTGGGATGTGGTGCTGCGGCTGGCAAAGCGGTTACGTTTACTAAATCGGTTAGCCAGCACGGCCGAACGGCATGGAATAACAGAAAATATCCCGGCAACCGCAGCTGATGTGTTGATTGCGGCAGCAACCGCTCTCAAACACCGCCAAGCCTTGATCACTTGGGAACTCGACCGAATTCGCTGGGCTTTGCAAGGCACCCACATCCAACCGATTTTGCTCAAAGGCTCCGCCTATCTCATGGCGGACTTACCACCCTCTTGGGGCCGCAGTTTCGCCGATGTCGATCTGCTTTTGCCGCGCGATCAGCTTGGCCACGTCGAACGGGTATTGCTCAGCAAAGGCTGGATAGCGCAGAAAACCGATACTTACGATCAACGCTACTATCGCGAATGGATGCACGAACTGCCACCGTTACGCCATCGTGAGCGGGAAATCGAGGTGGATCTCCATCATACCATTTTGCCGCTGACCAGTCGGATCAAGGTTCCGGCAAATCGGTTGTACGCCGCGGCTATCCCCATCCCCAGCACCGGCTACCGCATGTTGGCACCGGCAGACATGGTTCTGCACAGCGCAACTCATTTATTCTATGACGGTGAGATCAAAGGTGGGCTGCGCGATTTGTTCGATTTGCACGATTTGTTCGTTCTTTTTAGCCAGGACGACGGCTTCTGGGAAAATCTGCTACCCCGCACGGCCGAACTGCATCTTCCCCGGCCCCTGTTCTACGCCTTGCGCTACACCGCAGGGCTGTTGCAGACACCGATACCCCATGCGATTCTCCACGAAAGCAAAAAATTTCGCCCCAACCCGGCCAACCTGGCCGCGATGGATAGTCTCGTCACCCGAGTCCTCACTCGCCACGCCTACGATCGGGACGCCACACCGCTTGCCATCTGGCCACTCTACCTGCGCTCGCACTGGCTGCGTATGCGGCCACTTTTGCTCATGCAGCATCTTTCCCGCAAGGCCTGGCGCAATGTGCGCGAGGCATCGTCAGGCCGCAGACCTCGCGAACCCAAGCTGCGGTGATACTCGCCAAGCCGAGCGATACCGACTTACGGCGCCCGTTCCAACAATTGTTTGACGAAGGTTGCGGGAATGGCATAGGTGATGCCACTCGGCTCGCTCAAGACGCTTTCTTTTGTTTCCTTGACAAAGACCTGATTGATTACGCCAACCACCGCACCCGTCTCGATGTCGTACAACGGGCTGCCACTGTTCCCAGGATAGGCGGTCGCGTCGAGCTGAAAAACGTCATACGGATTTCGCAACCGCTGGATACTCGCCAAATCCAGTTGCTCCGCTCGGTCTTTGGGAATGACAATCGGCGTAATCGCGGCAATCAAACCACGATGCGTCGCGGGATACAGACCCAATATCGCCCCAATCGGAAACCCGGTAAACGCATACAACTCGCCTTCCCGAACACGGCTGGATTGTCCTAGCGTCATTGCCGGCAGCGCCTTGCCCTCGATCTCCAGCAAGGTCAAGTCGTGCTCCCGATCGATGACAACGGTGCGCGCTCCACGCACCGCGGGTGTGGCCCCATGCCCAACGAATACCACCCAACGCTCTTGGTGTTCGATATCCAACGGCTTGTTGACCACGTGGTCGTTCGTCACCACGTGCCGGCCATTACCGACCACGAAACCCGTCCCATACAAGCGACTGCGCGGCGCACGGGTCGGGTGGAATGTACCGATACCGACGATGCTCGGTTTCACTTTCGCGATCGTCTCCGGCAACGAACCTGCAATCGCGTTGACCGAGGCACCCAACCATAGACTGAACCCCAGCAGCAGGCCGAAAAGGAACTTCGATTTGCGCCGCATTCTTTTCTTCCCGTCGAGTGATGGCGGCCAGGCCATGTACCGAGCCACAGCTAGTGTCGTGTTTAGACCCGCAGGATCTTCGGTTTGCGCACCCATCGGAAATCGACTAAACCGACAAAACTCACCTGGAAGGCAAACCAACCGACGGATCAACGCAGCAAAGCCGCTCACCGAGCCGTATGACGAACCAAACGAACGAGTTCGCGGCCCTCGATCCGTTGGGTTCCAACGCTGCCGTCACCGAAGTGCACCAACCAGGCAAATCCCGGCTTCGACGCATACGGCGATGCCGACCAGACAGCAGCGCCTGGATCGTTCGGAAAGGCGCTTGGGTCGACGGTCTTGCCGTCCGGATCAATAACAAGCGTCGCCAGTTCCTCGATGGTTGCCAATCGCCATTTTAGCTCCGATGTCTTAGCAACGCCGTTGCCCGCGATTCGGTCATCCGCCGCGATCACGTCACGGTGCCTTGCGTAGTATTCCAGGGCATTGCCGCCTTCCTCAGGATCAAAACCGTCATCGACAGCAAACGCTCGACCCTGCCCAAAACGCGCTGCGGCATCCGCCCAGGTCATTCTCTGCGGCTCGCCGACGCACGTTTCCCCATCCCAGGTCTGCCCCAAGACGCAACGCTGCCAAACCAGCCGCGTCTGGCGATCCGTCACACTACCCTCGACCTCGCTGAAAAACCGGGTCTGCCCTGCTGCCCCCACCGTCGAATCAGCCGATTGGGCAGCAGTCCATCCCGCCGCGATGCTCAAAAACCCCAACATGACCCATTGCATTGCACTACTCACCACCGTTATCCTCTTCTACGCGAATAAAGCGGGTATCGCTGATCTTACGGCGATATCGACCCGAAACTTCCGGCTGGTTCAAATGCTCACGACGACAGCCGATCTCAATAGGAAGAGCCACCGATGAAAAAACCGCGCAATCCCGTTGCACGCTCCCCACTATTACGCAAAGGTGGAGCCCATCGCACCGCAAGTTCGCGTTCGCGTCAGCAAACCCGCGATCTACTGACCATGGCATTGGCTGAATGGTACGACGCACCCCCCTCTTGCGTTCGCCACAGCAACGATCCGAGCCGATCCACCGGCTCTGTGTCGGCTTGAATCTTTGTGGGGTGCATCGAACCTCGAGATCGACGAGGGTTCTCGTGCCGGTGGATCGGCTCGGATTTGGTGTT
>CAZWQC010000331.1:0-3402 GCA_964635785.1 uncultured Ectothiorhodospiraceae bacterium | reverse complement strand
GATCGCACTGATCGCGTAGTGGCCGGGGAATACCGCGCCGTACACAAGAATGGCACAACGGTATACTGCTATGTTCGACGCCGGGTGTTTCGCCGCCATCCGGACGGGCGGCCGGCGCAGATTCTGGTCATCGCCGATGATATCACTGAACAAAAAGCCAAAGAGGCGCGTTGTCGGCTGCTGATGGCGAGCATTCAGGATGTCATCTGGACCACCGATGCCGCGATCGGGCGCTATACCGACATCAGCCCCGCTATCCAGGATTTGGTGGGGTATTCGCCCGAGGAGATCATGGCCATGCCATTCCCCGGTCTACATATCGCCGAGGCGGATCGGCAAATCATTCAAGCGGCCATCGCCAAGCGGCTGGATAACGAGCGGGCCGGCTGTGGCGACAACGACGACCGGCGCTTCGAGCAGACCTACCGCCACCAAGACGGGAGTACACGTACCGTCGAGACTGTCATCCGCCCGATGCGCGATGAAGACGGCCGGTTTCAAGGACTGGTGGGCGTGACCCGGGATAGCGGCGAGCGCAAACGGACCGAACAGCAACTGCGCGAAACCCAAGCTATCTTGCAGGTGGCCATGGACCAAAGCCAGGCAGGGTTGGCGATTGCGGATGCCCCGGAGGGCAAACTGCGCTATCTCAACGATTCCGCATTGCGCATTCGGGGCCAAACCAAGGCCGAGATGGTACAAGGCATCGGCATCGACGACTATGTCAATAGCTGGCAGATCCGTCATTTGGACGGCACGCCCTATCGAGCCGAGGAGGTGCCATTGGCCCGCGCCATTTTACAGGGCGAGGTATGCAGCGAGTATTTTATCGTCCGCCGAGACGACGGCGAAGATCGTATCGTGTGGGCCAATGCGGCCCCCGTGCGTGACGATGTCGGCGAGATATCCCACGGCGTGGTGGTGTTTCTCGATATCACCGAACAGATGCAGGCCAAAGCGTCCGTCACCGCAAGTGAGGAGAAATACCGCCTCTTGTTCGACAACATGCTGCATGGCTCGCTCTACTGCCAAGTCATCTGCGACGCTCAAGGCGACCCCATCGATTACTGTTATTTGGATGCCAATCGCCGTGTGGCCGAGATTCTTGCCATCGACAAAGACGAACTGATCGGCAAGCGAGCCACGGAGTTTCACGCGCCAGAAAATCTGGATTTGATCTCGAAAAGCGCCCGGGTCGCGATGACCGGCGTCCCCCTGCGTCACACCTTTTACCTCGAGCGCACCGGGCAACATATCGAGGAATACATCTATTGCCCGAAACCCGGGTTCTTCGCGACGGTTTTTCAGGACATCACCGAGCGCAAAGTGCTGGAGAACCAACTGCACTGGCAAAGACTACTGTTGGAGACTGCCAAGGAGACCTCCACCGAGGGGGTCATCGCCATCGACCAACAACGGCATCTGGTGTTGATCAACCAGCGTTTCGCCGATCTCTGGGGCATTCCAGCCGCTCTGGTTGAGACCGGTGACATCGAGGCCATGTTGGCCCAT
Source organism: uncultured Ectothiorhodospiraceae bacterium (assembly GCA_964635785.1). Lineage (GTDB taxonomy): Bacteria > Pseudomonadota > Gammaproteobacteria > CAYFSA01 > CAYFSA01 > CAYFSA01. The sequence continues at coordinate 1,890 of CAZWQC010000331.1, read as the reverse complement.
GTGCAACCCTTACTGGACGATCCAGCAAACTTTACCGCCCAAATGGACGCCGAATTAGCTGATGTCGAGTGTACCGCCTGGCAACAGATTCCCTTGCGTGACGGTCGCTACTTCGAGCGTTACTCGGCGCCGTTGCGCGACGATGCCGGCCAGTATCACGGACGCATTTGGTTCTATCGCGACATCACCGAGCGCAAGCAGCACGAAGCCGCCTTGGACACGGCGCGGCAGGTCGCCGAGCAGGCCAATCAGGCCAAAAGCCGCTTCCTAGCCAATATGAGCCACGAGATTCGCACACCAATGAATGCGGTCATGGGCATGACACACCTTCTGTTGGACACGCCGCTGTCCGCCGAACAACGCGAGTATGCCCAGACCATCCTTACCAGCAGTCAGGCGCTGCTCGTCCTGATCAACGACATTCTAGACCTGTCGAAGATCGAGGCTGGCGGGCTGACCTTAAAATCCCAAGCCTTCGCCTTGGACGACCTCTTAAACGATCTTCTACGGACCCTGTCCCCCTTGGCCGAGCAGAAACGGCTGTACCTGCGCGGCTATCTTCAGCCGACACTGGCCGGCCGGTATTTCCACGGCGATCCCGATCGTTTGCGGCAGGTGCTCATGAACCTCCTCGGCAACGCCATCAAATTCACCTCGGCCGGGGGCATCTCGGTCCGACTCGCCTCGGCCGATACCGATACCACGGATGCCTCGACCGAGACCCTGCTACGCTGTTCGGTCCACGATACCGGTATTGGTATCGCCAAGGACCAACAACAGCAGATCTTTCAACCTTTCTCCCAGATCGATGCCTCCGCCACCCGTCGCTATGGCGGCACTGGCTTGGGGTTGGCCATCTGCCGGCAACTAGTCGAGCTGATGGGCGGAACCATTGGCGTCAACAGCGCACTTGGCCAGGGCGCCGAGTTCTGGTTCACCGTCCGGTTGGCACGACACACCGTCAATGAGCCAGAACCCGACCCATCCGCCGCGCAAGGCAGGCGCGTCACATTAGCGCAAACCGACCCAGTCAATCGCTCCGCCCGGATCCTGGTCGTGGACGATGTCGAGCTCAACTTGATCATCGCGACCGGCATACTCAAGAAACTGGGCTATCGAGCCGATGCCGTGGCCAGCGGCGAGGCGGCGCTGGCCGCCTTGCAGCAGCAATACTACGATCTGCTGTTCATGGACATCGAGATGCCCGACTTGGATGGTATCGCGGCCTGCCAGCGAATCCGCGACCCGGCTGTTGGCGTCTGCAACCCCAACATACCCATCATTGCCCTGACTGCCCACGCCATGAGCGGTGACCGCGAGCGCTACCTGGCCGTCGGGATGGACGACTATCTCGCCAAACCGCTCGAACCCACAGCTTTAAGGCAAGTACTGGACCGCTGGTTGCCCGGTACCGACAACCCGGCCATCGACAAACCCTAAGCGAGTCATTTGCGCAACGTCGCGGCGCCTCGCGTTTCGATCGCCAACCCAGTACCTTTGTTGCTCACGCGTCGGGACGCCATAGACCTTTCCGCTACGCTATGCTATACAGAGGAACGGGCAATCCGGCGCGCCAGTCTCGATCGTTTGCTAAGTTCTTGCGGCACTCCCGCGGGAAAGGGACGCAGAAGACTTTGTTGTAAATGCTTTTGCAACACGATACTTGCACGGAATTGGCGTTACGCTGGATTACCGCAGCGCACCTAGCCACGGTTGGTCGGTGCCTAACCAACGGCTGGGCTCCAACCGAGCACCAGCTGCTTGAGTTTTTGTGATTGGGGATCACAACAATGCGCTGGAGCAGATCGGTTTTTGCGGCTATCGCCATCGCCTTACTCGTTGATCTGACCGCGGCGCACGCGCATGGCTTATCTGTGAACGCGCATGTCG
>CAZWQC010000330.1:0-3416 GCA_964635785.1 uncultured Ectothiorhodospiraceae bacterium | reverse complement strand
CGTTCAGCGGCCACACCGAATTCCTCGCCGCACGCACCGGCGGCCATCCGGTCATGCTGTTGGTCGCCAACACATTGCGCGTCGCCTTGGCCACAACCCATCTACCGCTCAAAAACGTCGCCGCGGCGATCACCCCGCAACGTCTTTCCACAGTCATCACGACACTGGCAAAGGACTTGCGGCAACGGTTTGGCTTACCCCAGCCACGCATCACGGTTTGTGGCCTCAATCCCCACGCCGGTGAGGGCGGCCACTTGGGGGATGAGGAACAAAACGTCATCATCCCGACACTGGCCACGCTGCGCGAACGCGGAGTCCAACTGTCTGGCCCAGTGCCGGCAGACACTGCCTTTACACCGCAAAACCTCGCCTCAACCGACGTCGTCCTCGCCATGTATCACGACCAGGGCTTACCGGTGCTCAAGCATGTCGGTTTTGGCCACGCGGTCAACGTCACGCTGGGTTTGCCGATTATTCGGACATCTGTCGACCATGGCACCGCCGTGCACCTCGCCGGTACCGGTCAAGTCGACTGCGGCAGCTTGCGCGCTGCCATCGCCTTGGCCTGTCAGCAAGTGACCGAGATCAACGATGCAGGATAACGAGCAAGAATCCGGGTAGGCAACCAAGGGCGTGGTGACCCCTGCTTTTATGTCAAACCACCGAGCACATCCAGCCGCGTCGGCTCGACTGCCCTCCAGGCTAAGCCGCTTGGCCAAGATCATCCCGATACCAGGCGTACGCGCAATCGAGATGCTCGCGGATCTGCAACAAACCTTCCAAGCCACGCTCGCGCATCAGTTCAACCGGGCTGCGCCCGCCAAATCGGCGATTGCTGCGTTTCATCCACAACGTCCCCATCGGGTTGTTCAGCGGATACGTGGTATGCAACGCCTCGGCAATGCCGACCAGGTGCTCGACGCGCTCCCAGACGCTCGGCGTATCGGGTAACGCCTGGCCTTCCACATAGCGGCGCATGTTGCGCGGCTTACTGGTCGCCGGCAGAGCCAGCAACGCAATCCGATCGGCCATCGTGACTCCCCACAGATCAAGCAGATGCATGATTGCGAGCGTTAATTCGACACGTTCTTCATGGCTAGGCGCGGACATCAAACAGACCTTCAAGCCATTCTGGCTTCGTTTTGAGACATCGGAACATGTCCCTAAACCTTAGCAATGAAGTCAACATCTGGCTTTATACCGGATGGGATAGGCCCGATACCCTGAGCTGGGCAAGCAACGCTAGTACGGATGCTGCGCACCATTTTGCCACCATTGCGGCTCCGCTTTGTGGTGGGTAGGTGGGCTTTGCAACCGCGACCACAACGAAGGCGGGTCGCCAACGGCCATCAACCTAGAAAATCCGCCGGTTAATGCGGGCCTGGTGCATGATGGCCGCAGCCATCTCTTCAATGGAAATTGCCGTGCTATCGAGATAGGGAATGTGCAGCGATTTATACAATGCCTCGGCGGCCAGCAATTCCTTGCGACAGGTGGCCAACGCCGAATAGCTCGAGTCCGGCCGCCGTTCCTCGCGGATCTTGTGCAATCGCTCCGGTGCGATAGTCAAGCCGAACAACTTTTCCCGATAGGATTTGAGGGCTTCGGGAATGTCGTTGCGGGCAAAATCCTCTTCGGTCAGCGGATAATTCGCGGCGAGTGCACCATAATGCATCCCGAGATACAGACAAGTTGGGGTCTTCCCGGAACGCGATACGCCGAGCAAGATGACATCGGCGCGGCCGAGATCGCGCAAGCGTATCCCATCGTCGTAGTTCAACGCGAAGTTCACCGCTTCTACCCGCGCATCGTAAATGGTCGGCTCGCCCATGGCATGACCGAGTCCGATCTCGCCCTTGGGCGATTTGCCTAACACTTGCGACAAGGGCTGCAGGAATGTCTCTAGAAAATCGAATACGACCGCGTCGCAGGTCTTCAATTGTTCGCGCAGTTGTGGATCGATCAGACTGGAGAACACGATGGGTAAGATCCCCTCATCAGCACCAATTTGGTTGATTTGTTGCACCGCGGCATTTACCTTTGCCGGAGTATCGACAAACGGTAGGGTAATTCGCCGTTCCACCGGATCGTCGAATTGGGCGATGAGGCTCTGGACCAAAGTTTCCACCGTAATGCCGGTGCGATCCGAAACCAGGAATAACGTGCGTTTCACAATGCTCGCGCCTGTCGTGAAGATTAACGAATACCAGCCGAGAGCCTACGCCAAACGCACGTGCTTGCAAACCGATCGAATGGGCAAGTCCCGAAGGATACGCATCGCGTCCCTGACCGCTGCCTGCAACCGGCATGGACACCGGAGAATAACGCCGTGTGGTGCAACCACCAAACCGCCGTCGATCGCGTCATCGGGAGACAGCCGACGAAATGGTCTGTGATGCCCACCCGACAACGGCAACGATGGGTCCTTGCGCAGAGTCGCAAAGCAACACGCGAGCCACCGATATCCTAACTATTGACTATTGACAAAAAATCGAGGCCATGAGGTGCTATGACAGAGTATGTTGTTCATTTGGATGAGCTCGGCATGAATGACGTCGACCGCGTCGGCGGCAAGAATGCTTCGCTCGGGGAAATGATTGCGAATCTGGCCGACAGCGATGTCATTGTTCCGGGCGGTTTTGCGACCACCGCCGCGGCGTACCGGGAATTCCTCGCAACTGACGGACTGGCCGAGCGCATCGACAACACGCTCGCCCAACTGGACGTCGACGATGTCGCGGCACTGACCAATGCCGGAGGCCAGATCCGCGAATGGGTCTTGGCCACACCGTTTCCGCCAGCCTTCGAGGCCGCCGTCGCCGCCGCGTATCAACAACTCGAAGCACGCTATGGCCAAGCCGTCTCCTGGGCGGTTCGCTCATCGGCCACAGCGGAGGACCTGCCCGACGCCTCGTTTGCCGGTCAGCAGGAAACCTTCCTGAACGTCAGCGGTTTCGCTGCCGTCAAACACGCCATTCACGAGGTCTTCGCTTCCCTTTTCAACGATCGCGCCATCGCCTACCGCGTGCACCAAGGCTTCGATCACAAACTCGTGGCGCTATCCGCCGGCGTTCAAAAGATGGTGCGCTCCGACCTGGCCGCGGCGGGGGTCATATTTACCTTGGACACCGAATCCGGGTTTCGCGACGCGGTGTTCATCACCAGCTCGTACGGCTTAGGTGAAATGGTCGTGCAGGGCGCGGTCAACCCGGATGAATTCTACGTCCACAAAGCCACGCTCGCTGCCGACCGGCCCGCCATCCTGCGGCGCAGCGTTGGCAGCAAGGCCATCAAAATGGTCTATGCCAGCGGCGGCGACCGGCCCGTCGCCACCGTCGACGTCCCAGCGGACGAGCGCGAACGGTTCAGCCTCACCGATGCGGAAGTCGAGAATCTGGCGCGGATGGCGATGGCGA
>CAZWQC010000329.1:0-3418 GCA_964635785.1 uncultured Ectothiorhodospiraceae bacterium | reverse complement strand
CGGGCCGAGATGGTCCTGGTAGGCCAGACGCTGCCGCAACGGGTTGCTGACCGGGAGTTCGGCCAAGCTCTGATCGAGTAAGTCGCGACGTTTGCGCCGGGGCGGTGGCGGTAATTCCAAGACCAAATCGAAGCGGCGAATATAGGCCGGATCGAGCGTATCGATGCGATTGCTCACCCAGATCGCCGGGATCGGGTTCGATTCAAGCAAGTCGTTGATCCAGGCTTTGTTGCGCCACCTCGCACTGCGCTCGTCGAAACCTTCCTCGGGGAAGACGTCTTCGACTTCGTCGAACAGCAAGAAACAATCCTGCCGCCGGGACAATAAATGTTGCCCCATGCGATAAGCCATGAACCGTTCGGCCGGGCGCATCGGACCATCACCGTCTTCGACGAACATACCGATTTCGTAGCAACCGAGGCCGGCATGTTCGGCCAAGGTTCGCACGAGTTGGGTTTTGCCGACCCCGGTGCGACCGTACAACAGCAAGTTGACGCCACGCCGTTGGTTGCGGGTGGCTTGGGTCAACATGCGATGCATCAGGTCGCATTCGGCGGTGAGATAGTCGAAATCCGACCATGCTAGCCGAGCTTTTGGCGCAGGACGCACGCGTTCGGCCAGGATCGATTCGGCACTGGTGTGCGGCCGTTCCAACGAATCGGCTATGCCACTTAACGCGGTCAGCTTATGCCGCAGTTCGCTGGCACCACCGTTATCGATTTCGATGAGACCGGCGGTTTGCAGAAGAGCGCGAGGGTGCAACGCTTCGGCGACCCGCTCCGGTGGGTGCTCGAGGATCTCGGCGAGCTTACGCGTCATCTGGGCGGTCCGCAGCGTACCCAGGCAATCGGATGCCTCTTCCAAACGACTGTCGCTGGCAAGAAAGGCCGCGAACAACAAAATATCGCTTTCGATCGGATTCATGCCAAGGTCGGTTTGCAGCCGTTTCAAGTTCGTCGTCAGGATTTTACTCGTGGGTGGCGCCAAGGTCTGGATGGACTCGAACCGCTCGCGCAAGCGTTGTCGCTGGCGGCTTGTCGTGGCGTCGACGAAAGGGCCCGGACTGATTCCCAGAAGCTCGAGGACTTCATCGTCGGGAATGTCCACAAATCGTCGTAAGCCATTGGATCGAAAAAATAAATTAAGAATCCAACGGGCCTTGAGCCGATCCACGGCATCCAGTTGGCTGTACCAACGGGGATGACGTTTGGTCACAGGCGTGCGTAGGGCTTGTGCAGGCATGGCGAAGTCCTCGCGATGAGATACCGAAACGGTATAGTCAAGGATAGCTGGGTGCCGAACCTTGGTTTAAGGCCCCAGGACGATCACAACGTGATCGAGCGGTATTGTATCAAGGCATGGCCTGCTGCGGGCAGTCAAGCCATCGCAAAAATAGGCGGAGCGGGATTTCGCCGTTTGCGTTAGGTGGCGCGCGACAGCTGAGCCACCAAATGCCGGTCATGGGCATGCCGCCAGGCTTGGAACCGGCGCTAATCCCGTTCTGTTATTGTTGGGTATCCGTTAGCCAAGAGGCCTCCATGCATCTCGATAGCTTCATCGGTTCGGCCGTGGTTTTACTCAGCGTTGCCGTCGTCGCGGTCGCGTTGTTCAAGCAACTCGGCTTGGGGTCGGTACTTGGTTTGCTCGTCGCCGGGATCGTGGTCGGTCCACATTTTCCGGGACCGCATGTGACGCAACATGTGGACGATTTGCGTCATTTTACCGAACTCGGTGTCGTCATGCTTTTGTTTCTGATTGGACTCGAGCTACGGCCGCGGCGGTTATGGTCGATGCGCCGCGAGATGTTCGGACTCGGGAGTTTGCAAATTTTGCTGACCGGAGTGGCGATCGCGGGGTATGTCAAATGGTTTCGGCCCGATTGGGCAAGCGCGCTATTGATCGGCTTGACGTTGGCGTTATCCTCGACCGCTTTCGTTTTGCAGCTCTTACAAGAGCGCGGTGAGGTAGCCAGCGCACATGGGCAGACGGCGTTCGCCGTGTTGTTGATGCAAGACTTAGCGATCGTCCCGTTGTTGGCGCTCGTGCCGCTGATCGGTCCGGCAAGCAACCCGACCCACGCCGTGGGTGGACCATGGGTATGGCTAAAGATCCTGGCCATGCTCGGGCTGTTGTGGTTGGTCGGTCGCTATGCATTACCGTTTGCATTCGAGCGATTGATCCGCGGTGGCAATCGGGAAGGACTGGTCCTGATGACGTTGTTGGCCGTGCTGTTATCGGCCTGGACGATGGCTCAAGCCGGGATTTCCATGGCGCTTGGCGCGTTCCTGATGGGTGTATTGCTGTCGAGTTCTCGCTACCACTACCAGATTCAAGCCAACATCGAGCCGTACAAAGGCTTGCTGATGAGCTTGTTTTTTATTGCAGTGGGTATGTCGATCGATTTCTCGGCGTTGGCTTTGCAGCCGGGGCTATTTCTGCTGCACACGACGGTCATTATCGCGATCAAGCTGATCGTGTTGTTCGGTTTGGCTTCGGCCTTTGGTTATTCGCGCGCGCGGGCATGGCGTCTGAGCTGTTGGTTGGCGCAAAGCGGGGAGTTCGGTTTCGTGCTGTTCGGTTCTGCCCGTGCGCTTGGCGTGATCGACGAGGCGACATTTGTCCTCGGCCTTGGCGTGATCTCCTTGAGCATGCTGACCATGCCGCTGTTGGTGCGTGTGGGCGATGCCGTCGCACGTCGCTGGGATCGGGACGAATGGATCGCGCGCAACACGCTCGACCAGAAAGAACCACTGCCGGCTCCGCGCGGGCGAGTCATTATCGGCGGCTATGGTCGGGTCGGACATACCGTGGCCACGCTGTTGCATGCCAGTGGCATTCGCGTGATCGCATTCGACCAAGATCCCGATCGCGTTGCGAAAGGGAAAGCCGACGGATTGCCGGTCTTTTATGGGGATATCAGCGATCCGCAATTGCTCGGCGCGATCCATCTAGCGGAAGCGGCCTTGGTCGTGTTGACTATCGACGATCAGGCCAGTGCGACACGTGCCGTGACACATATTCGGCAACTGTCGCCAAGTGTTCCGGTGATCGCTCGGGCCGGGGATCTGCGAACGGCGGGGGACCTGATGACTGCGGGGGTAGATTACGCCTATCCGGAAGCGATCGAGAGCAGTTTGCGGTTGGCTGGCTTAACCTTGCAAATGGTCGGGGTCGCGGGCGAGGATGTCGATGCCTTGCTGCAAGGCGTTCGTGATCAGGGCTATGCGCCGGTACTTCCAAAGAAAGAGGATAACGGAGTCAAGGGGTAGGCGCGAGCGTCCGGATCGTTGCCAGCCTTTCGCTGTTGCCCGGCGCAGTTGCGGGCAGGTGGATACACTGGCGCTGGCCAAGATGCGGTGACCACGGGTTAGCGCAAAACGAACCCCGTTATCGCGTGCCGTAGCGCGGATCGTCGGGC
>CAZWQC010000328.1:0-3447 GCA_964635785.1 uncultured Ectothiorhodospiraceae bacterium | reverse complement strand
GCTTGGCCGGTGATCGGGTCGGAGTTGGTGATGTCAGCTCGCGAGGCGTCCGGGGGCAGAAGTTCGGAAATCAGATGGTTCATTAAAAACCCACGCGCGGATTCGTTGGCATCCGGGGTCAAGCCCCAGGCGCCCGATTGTTTGCCAATGGCGTTCCAGGTCCACACCGTATTGGGTTCACAACCTTCCATGAGTTTAACCTGACAACGGAGTTTACCAATATGGGATTCCAGCCAGACCCAGGAAAGATCCTTGATACCCAATGACTGCGCCCGTTTCCGGTTCATGTACAGGTAATTGTGAGCGATGATTTGACGTAGCCAGGCGTTCTGCGAATCCCAGGCGTGGTACATCACCATCGGTCGCTGATTGACGGCAAAAAATGGATAGCCCGCCTCGTCGATCAGGGCTTGCTCCAGCGGCTTGTACCAGAAGGGCAGTGGATCGAAATACGTGGCCAGGCGATGCTTATGTGCCGGTTCGGTCGGCTTCGGACCATCATACAGTCCAAGCCCCGCCAGCCTGAATTTCTGCAAGGTTTCTGAATACAGCTCCATGATGATCGGGGCAGCTGAGCCGATCCAACCGACGCGATGGGCCAAGGCTAAATAGTCTTTGTTGGCGAACCGATAGTACCGTTGGTTGGGTTCTAGGTGGTGCACGAAGAATGACTCGTTCTCGCTATAACGCTCCCACTGATTGGGATTGGGTGCGCCGACGAGGTGTTGATCGCCATTTTCCCCACGCCAACCCGCCAAGAAACCAACACCTGGCGATTTTTCGTAATTGACGATGAAGTCCTTGTAATCCTTGTACTTCGGTGTTCCATCCGGGTTAGTAAAACCTTGGAATTTCAAGCGGGTCGCGAGTTCGACCAAGACTTCCTGCCACGGCCGGACATCGCGATCGGTCGGTATGACCGGTTGGCGAATCGCGTCACAAGCGGCATCCGGTTCCGAAATCGGCCGGTCGAGCATGGAAATCGTGTCATAACGTTCGAGATAGGTGGTGTCCGGCAGCACCAGATCGGCAAAACCGACGATCTCCGAGTAAAACGCGTCACAAACAACGAGGAACGGAATCTTGTAGTCACCCTGATCGTCTTTGGCTTTGAGCATTTCCATGGTGCCGCTCGTGTTCATCGCGGAGTTCCAGGACATATTCGCCATGAAAAACACCATGGTATCGATCGGATAGGGATCACCGTTGTAGGCGTTGGTAATCACCATGTGCATTAGCCCATGATTGGCCAGCGGTGCATCCCAGGAATAGGCTTTGTCGATGCGCAAGGGCTTGCCGTCCGCGTCGATCAACAGGTCTTCCGGACCGGTTGGAAAACCCAATGGCGGCGACTTCAATGGCGTGTTCGGCGCAACTTCGCGGGCGGGTTTGAGGCCAGGCGGAATGTGCTTGGGGTAGGGTGGTTTGGCCAAGTGGCCACCGGGGACGTCGACCGAGCCGAGCAAAAGTTGCAAGACATGGATCGCCCGGCAAGCCTGGAAGCCGTTGGAATGAGCCGAAATCCCGCGCATGGCATGCATGGAGACCGGGCGGCCGACGATATGATCGTGTTGGCGGCCGGCCCAATCGGTCCATTGGATCGGTAGGGTGATTTGCTCGCGGAAGGCAACATGAGCCATTTCCAGGGCCAGTCGTTCGATGGTCTCGGCCGGAACACCGGTGATGGCCGCGGCATTGGCGGGAGCGTATTCCTCGCTCAAGTACTTTTCGGCAAGCAGGGTCATGACCGTTTTCACCGGGCGACCGTCCGCAGCGGTGTACTCGCCGAACAACGCGGGCTTGATAGCAGGCAGCGTCGCATCGACGAAGTCGTTTTGTTCGAGGTCGAAGGACTGAGGCTTGCCGGCATCGTCGCGCAACAGGAGACCATCACCCATTTCCCCGGGCGTGACCACCACCAGTTGCGTGGCATTGGTGTAGCGCACCAGGTATTCCCAGTCGAATTGCTCGTTGCGCAACAAGACGTGAATCATGGCAAGCGCAAGCATACCGTCTGTGCCGGGTCTGATGCCGACCCATTCATCGGCGATGGCTTGATAGCCGGTCCGTACCGGATTGATCGCCACGAACTTCCCGCCATGGCGCTTGAGTTTCTCCAAACCGATTTTGATGGGATTGGACGAGTGATCTTCGGCCACACCCCACATCATGAAGTATTTTGTTCGATCCCAGTCAGGATCACCGAACTCCCAAAACGCGTGACCGATGGTATACAAGCCGCCTGCGGCCATGTTGACCGAGCAAAATCCGCCGTGGGCAGCCCAGTTGTACGTACCGAACTGGGTCGCCCACAGCCCGGTCAGCGCTTGCATCTGATCGCGACCGGTGAAGAACGCGAGCTTGCGCGGATCGGTGGCGCGAATCTTGCCCAACCTGTCGGTCAACAAATCCAAGGCATCGTCCCAGGAAATCGGCACGAATTCGCCGCTACCCCGTTCACTTCCGGGTTTGCGTTGCATCGGATAATGCAGCTTAGCCGGCGAGTTTTGTTTCATGATGCCCGCATTGCCCTTGGCGCAGAGTACCCCCTTGTTGATGGGGTGATTGCGGTTGCCTTGGATGAAGCGAACTTGATCGTTCTCGATGGTGACTTTGATCCCGCACCGACACGCGCACATGTAACAGGTGGTGAACTTCACGGCCTGCTCGGCATGGTTTTCAAATTGTGGCAATGCTGTCATCGCCGGCTCCTCGTTGTGCTACCGTTATGGTGTATTCGTTGACATCCTCTCCGCAGGAGAGACATCAGATCGTCAAATCGTCAATCCCCCTCCCGTCGAGAGGGGGGGTAAACGGTTGGCGGTAAGTCTTATCGTAAGCTCGCGCGAAGGCAACCCGTAATCTACGTTTCATTGATTAAGCGCAGTTCGCCGTGGTGGTAGCGCGGGCTTGCGTTCAAAAGGACAGCGCGAGACCAGCAAACGGGCCACGTAAAGATTCCGACGGTCCGTTCAACCAACGATAGCCGAGTTTCACGGTCAGATAACGATCCCCCAACAATCCGGCGAGTTCGTAGTCCTGGATAGCATTGTCGTTGATGGTGTGCCAGGCAGGTCGGCATTCGACGCCGAGCAATCGATGCACACGCAAGTGCACGGGAAGGGTCCAGGAGCCGCCGACGTGGGTGGTGTCGCCTTCGAGAACGAACGCGCCGCCGCCGACGTCGAGTTCGAAGCGCCAACCGAACGACATGCGATACAAGGCATGGATGCGGTACACAGCCAGTACTTCGCCGGGCTCGTCTTCCACGAAACGCGAGTGATCGACCTGGACGGCCAACGGCCCCGCGCCAAGCTCAAGCCGACCGTTGAGCCCGACGACGTCGCTCTTGGTGTCTTGGTAGGTCAGGTCCAGGCGGGCGAAAGGGATGTTCGGTTCGCCGAGGTCACGCGGGGCCTCCGCATCGGGGACGGGCGTGACCCGAAG
>CAZWQC010000327.1:0-3456 GCA_964635785.1 uncultured Ectothiorhodospiraceae bacterium | reverse complement strand
GGATGTCGGGCGCCCATGCGTTATTGCGGGCAGCGGCAATCGCGATGAATGGGACGATCAGGGTGTCGGCGAACCCCCGGGCGGTCCATAACAAGTCGTCGAGCCGGCGGAAAAGCAACCCCTCCGCGTAAAGGAAAAAATCATAGCCAAACAACGCGACCAAGCCGATAAAGAGATACTTGACAGCCCAACGCGCATTTTCGTCACTGTTTCGAAGTATCTGTTCCAACAGAAACAAGCCCGTAATGACGAACAGCAATTGGCCAGCAATAATGAGTTGATTGACTAGACTCGCTTGATGCATGGCGAGTAATGCCACCGAGGTGACGGTCAGTGCGAAGGCAGCGGCGATGAGGACGATATCGAAGCGGTAATGGTTGTTCGGTACGTTGGGCAGGCCGGCGAGGGTCAAGCGTAACAGGCGCTGCAGAAACAAGAGCCAAATGAGATTGCGCAACAATTCCGGGAATTGCACCCAGAATAGGTCGAAGCCTGGGGCAGCGACTGCCAATGTGGCACTACTGGCCCAGACGGTGGTGGCGAGTATGGCCAGGTAGAGCCAAAACCCGAGCGCTCGCTTGCGTAAACCGATCAACATAAACAAAGACAGAACGCCGAAGCTCAAGCTCGTACAAGCGTAACTAACGATTGCGATTGTGTTCATACGTGTATGGCGGTCGGTTTAGATCGCGTCGTTGACAAATGACAGGTCATGGCATAAATGTCTGCGATTATCTCCCCAAGGCCAGCCAAACCCCATCCTTTTGCACAAAGGTGGGGCGAGAGGCCGATGCGTTGGTGTTTGAGGTTTTCAGCGTGCGCCCTTACCCCAAAGCACGACCTCGGCGGTTTGCAGAAGTATCAAGATGTCCAAAAACAGGCTGCCATTTTTGATGTAATAGAGATCGTATTGCAGCTTCTGCACGGTGTCGTCCACGGAGGAACCATAGGGATAGTTGAGCTGTGCCCAACCGGTGATACCAGGCCGTACCCGATGGCGATCATCGTAATACGGGATGGTCTTGCGAAATTCCTCCACAAAATGCGGTCGCTCGGGACGTGGGCCCACCAGACTCATCTCGTTGCGAATGACGTTGAAAATTTGCGGTAATTCATCGATGCGCAGTTTGCGAATAATGGCCCCGGTACGGGTGATACGAGGATCGTCCTGTTCGGCCCAACGGGCTTGGCCGGGCGCCTCGGCATTGACATACATGCTACGAAACTTAAACAGGCGATAATGTTTGCCGAAACGGCCGACCCGTGTTTGCGTGTAAAAAATGGGGGCGTCCATCCCTTCCTCCAGCTTGATCGCCAGTGCGGTGGCTAGCATGAAAGGACTACCGATCAGCAGCAACAGTAAGCTACCGGAATAGTCCATGAGACGACTCAGAATACGGTCGCCACCGTTGAGCTTGAAGCCGTCGGCGAAGACGAACCAGCTCGGTTGGACCAAATCGATGCGGATGCTTCCGGTTTCGCGTTCGAAGAAGTTGATGACGTCGACCACATCGATGCCACTCATGCGGCAGTCCAGAAGTTCCTGGACCGGAAAACCGCGGCGCCGGTCATCCATGGCGACCACGATTTCGTCGAGTTTGTGCTGGCGCACGTATTCCAGCAACGGGACATCGATCGTCAAGCTATTTTGGTCGTTATCTGGATGGAGTGTATCGCCGCGTGTGCGTGCGTAGCCAACGATATCGAAACCGAAGGTCGAGTTTGCCTTGGCGAGGAATGACTTGATAAGTCCAGCTTGGTGGCCGTCACCCAGCACCAGTATGCGGCGTTTGATCAGCTTTTGGTCGACGATTCGGGAGAACGTCGAGCGGCTTAGCCCAATGCCGAAGATCGAGACCAACATCGAGAGGATCAGTACTGCGCGGTCCAGGGCGAGGCTGGAGGGGAAAAGAAAATACAATAGGGCGATTGCCATGACGGCCCCGGTCAGGGCCACACCAAGACGCAGTAACACGGCGGTCGGGCCGCCCCGCAACCCTGGTTGGTAGAGACCGACGGCGATCATGGCGATCATGACGATGGTGGCATACACGCCTGCCTTGAGCACAAGTGATAGGCTCGTTCCAGCAAAGTCCTGTAGACCAAACCAAGCCGCAACGTAGACGGATGCGAACAGAACCGTAAATTCACTGACACCAAGAAGCAAAAACGGCAGGCGAATATAATGTCGAAAAAAGCGTAGCGTTGCCAAGTAGTTACCCCAGTCAATGTGGTTGGAAAGATGTGGTTTCCCGATGGATCACAGGGTCTTTGCCGATATCGATCGTTGTATAAATTCTACCATCCCCCCTGCGAAGGGAAAGGAGGCAGCCACTGACTTCTGCGAAAACGTTTGCAACGATTAGCTAGGTCGTCGATTCGACTCAACCGAATACGGTGCTACCATCGATGTCTGGGCGAAAGTAATAGCAAAGATTCTCGAACTTTGTCGATTCGGGTTGCATCGAGCCGGACCACACAACCGATCCGTTAGGAACGGGTGATATTGCCGCAGCTTGAGCAAGTTGGTACGCTTGGCTCCGGTCGTCCGACTTTTCGTTGTGGTCGACCATCTCTTGACTCACCGAGATGGCAGGTATGCTCGAGGCGTTTTATCGACTGACCGCAGAACCGTTTCGTCTGACTCCGGATGCGCGGTTCAGTTTTGCTCACCCGACTTTCCGACAAGCGAAAGCCTACATGGAGTATGCGCTTTATCGGGCCGAGGGTTTTGTTGTTGTGACCGGCGCACCGGGTACCGGTAAGACGACACTGATTCAGGATCTGTTGCGTTCGGTCGATCGAACTCGGTTGCTGGTGTCTCATGTGCAGACGACCCAGTTGGATGATACGGAATTGGTCCGATTAGTCGCTCAGCAATTTGGCCTGTCGGGGACGGGCAACAAGGCGGCATTGCTGCATGAAATGTTTCAACGACTCGAGGAACAGCACCAAAACGGTCGCCGCGCCTTGATTATCGTCGATGAAGCACAGGATCTGCCAGTGCGGGCATTGGAAGAGCTGCGCTTGCTGACCAATTTTACCTTCGCCAATCAACCGGCGTTACAGATCTTTTTGGTTGGCCAAGAGGGCTTACGCACCACCTTGCAGAATCAGGCGATGGCGCAGCTTGCGCAGCGGGTGATTGCGGCGTGCCATCTTGAACCGCTCTCTCGAGACGAAACGGAACAGTACGTCTACCATCGTTTGCGTACGGTTGGTTGGCAGGACGACCCGCGCCTTGACGCTGCGATGTTTGATCTGCTTTACCGGGTTTGCGCCGGAATACCGAGACGGATCAATTTATTCTGCGCGCGTTTATTATTGCGTGGGGTAATCAAGGAGCGACATCGCCTCGGTGTTGATGTCGCCGAACAGGTGGCGGCGGAAATCCGGGCCGAGCGCTTGAATTGGGTGCCCGAGACGAGTGAATGGCCGGATATTGCGCTGCGATCT
>CAZWQC010000326.1:0-3467 GCA_964635785.1 uncultured Ectothiorhodospiraceae bacterium | reverse complement strand
CTGCCCCGTGCGCGTCCCGGCCGAAACCGAATACGAACACACCATCCGCCGAGACCCGCAGCGATCGACCGTCGAGGCTGACCACACTACCGGGATCGGTATACCCAATCAGCAAACCGCCCTGGATCGGATCACCGTCGAGGCGCAGCGGGCCCGCGCTGGCCCCTAACGATCCGACCCACAGTAACACCAACAAGAAAAGCACCCGCATGGCGCACTCCAGAAATGTAAAGGATGAATTGTTGCAAAAGTTTTGCAGAAAAGTCTGCAGGTTCTCTTCCCCCGCAGGGAAAGGTCGCCAGATCGTCGGCAACGATGGCTTATGCGCGACGACAGTTTGCGTGATATCGTCGACTGACATTAAGCCGGTGGCATAATGACAAACATTCTCGCTTCCCGCCAACCGAGTTAAACGACGATGTTCACTTTAAAACAACTGGAACAAGCACCGAAAGGGACGCGGCAACCATGGACCGCGGTGCAAGCCAGCCTCAACTTCAACGCCGACGGGCTGATCCCCGCGATTGCTCAGCAACACGATACCTTGGAAGTTTTGATGATGGCTTGGATGAACCACGCGGCCATCGAGGAGACGTTGGCCACCGGACGTGTCTGTTACTGGTCGCGCTCGCGCGGGCGGCTGTGGCGTAAAGGCGAAACCTCCGGTCAGGTTCAGTACCTACAAGACATGCGACTGGATTGCGATGGCGATACGATTTTGCTCTTGGTCGATCAAACCGGTCCCGCCTGCCATACCGGACGGCGTAGCTGTTTCTACCATGGTGTTCGGGGCGATCAAGTCGAAATCCTCGATGCGCCCTTGGTCGATCCGAGTGTCTTATATGGCGGATAAACCGCATCTGAGCCTGATGCAACGGTTGTTGATCTGGCCCATCGTCGCTTATCGCTACCTGCTCAGCCCTTACTTCGGCCAGCATTGCCGGTTTTATCCCACCTGCTCGGCCTATATGCGCGAAGCCATCGAAGTGCATGGGCCATGGCGAGGGCTTTGGCTGGGCATACTCCGGTTAAGCCGCTGCCATCCCTTTGCCCCAGGCGGGCTGGATCCCGTACCACCACCGCGAGATCGGCAAAATACGACGTCGACCGGCGACAGCTCGCCGTGATCAAAAATAACTCTCGGTTGTGATATGCCCAGGTTGCCGGACCCGATTGCGCACCATACCCCGCTCCCCGAGCGCCGCGCTGGTATCTTTGATCATGGCGCTGCTACCACAAATCATGGCCTGCGAAAAAGCAGGATCAAGCCGCAAGCCCACCTTAGCCTCTAGGGTACCCTCGGCAATCGCTTGGGGAATCCGCACCGACAACGCCCCCGCCAGGTTTTCTCGAGTCACCACGGGCTGAAAACGAAACCGGTCGGCATAACGTTCGCCGAGGGCATCGATGACGGGTCGATGCGTCAAATCCGCCCCGACCCGGACGCTGTAGGCCAGCACGACATGCTCGAAACGCTGCCAAGGCTCAGCGGTCTTGAGCATAGACAGAAACGGCCCCACGGCCGTGCCACTGGCAAACAACCACAAATCCTTGGCATCGGGAACTCTCGACAGCACCATCGTACCCTGCGGTTTGTTCTCGACTTGAATCGGATCGCCGGCAGCCAACCCCGTCAATGTGCGTGTCAGCGGTCCATCCGGCACCGTGACATAGAAAAACTCATGCGGTGTTTCCTCTGGCGCATTGACAAAAGAATACGGTCTTGCGACAAATTCCCCGTCAATGACCAAGCCCAAGCGCGTGAATTGCCCGGCCTGGAATGCACCTAACGGAGCGTCCAACCGCAACGAATACAACGCATCGTTCCACCGATAGTTTTCCACCACCGTTCCGGTTACCCACTGGTCCACCGACCTACCTCCACCGTTGTCAAGGACTACCCAACGACCGCCGCCGGCGAAATGACCCGCGACCGTTCTTTAATTGCTCGCAAGGGTAAACCAGCCAAGCGCGGCAGGCCATCTCCCAGATGGGACAGGCCACTTGCCAACCAATCCCACATCGCTGCTGTACGAGCAGGTTCAGCAAGCGGTAGCATTGGACCGTTGGGGTCGGCCGATTCAGTGAGCCGAGCCGCGCGGTTTCGATCCACCCACGGGTGTGCAAAACAACCAGAAACAACCCCAGATTTCACGACAGACAAGAGACCCATCATGGCTGAAGCGATTGAAGTAACCGTTCCCGATATCGGTGATTTTACCCAAGTTGATGTGATCGACGTCTTGGTGCAGGCAGGCGATCACATCGTTGCCGAGCAATCGTTGATCACACTGGAAACCGACAAAGCAACCATGGATGTGCCCTCTCCCCACGCAGGCCAGGTGCAAAGTATCCGCATATACGTTGGGGACAAAGTGTCGGCCGGCGACCCGATCCTAACGATGGAAGTTGGCACAACAACCGCGTCGGCACCGGCAGATACCAACGCAGCCGCACCGAAAGCACCCCCAGTAGCGAGCCGCAGCGAACCCATGCCGGCCTCGGCACAAACCCAGCCGCCGGCACGACACACCGAAGTCCTTGTCCTCGGCGCAGGTCCTGGGGGTTATACCGCCGCATTCCGTGCCGCCGACCTTGGCAAGCAAGTCATTTTGATCGAACGCGAAACGACACTTGGCGGCGTGTGCTTGAATGTCGGCTGCATTCCCTCGAAAACCCTATTGCATGTCGCCGCCATCATCGATGAAGCCGCCAGGTTACAACCTCATGGCATCCGCTTCGCAGCACCTGAAATCGACCTACACCAGCTGCGTCGCTACAAGAACCAGGTGATCGATCAACTCACCGGCGGCTTACGTCAATTAGCCAAGCAACGCCAAGTCGAGGTCATCAAAGGGCACGGTCGGTTCGCGTCGCCGCGGCGCATCACGATCGAGCAGGACGGCGAGACCATCGACATCAGTTTCGACTATTGCATCGTTGCCGCGGGCTCGCGTCCCATCGAGCTACCCGGCATCCCCCACGACGATCCACGGGTGTGGGGATCGACGGCCGCACTCGCCCTCGAATCGATCCCAACCAACCTGCTGGTCGTGGGTGGCGGCATCATCGGGATGGAAATGGCGACGGTGTACGCGGCACTGGGCAGTGAGGTGACAGTCGTCGAACTGGCGGACGGACTCATGCCCGGCGCTGACCGGGATCTGCTCAAGGCTTACCAAAAATACAACAAGAAACGCTACGCCAACGTTTTCCTGCAGAGCAAAGTCATCGGGGTTACGGCCCGTACCGACCGCCTCACCGTGCATTTCGAGGGAGACAATGCCCCGGAGCAGGACGACTTCGATCGCGTTTTGGTTGCAGTTGGCCGGCGCAGTAACAGCGACTTGATCGCGCCCGAGCGCGCCGGACTGAAACTCGATAGCAAAGGGTATTTGGTCGTCGATCAACAAATGCGCACCAATGTGCCGCATATTTTCGCGATCGGTGACATCGTCGGCCAACCC
>CAZWQC010000325.1:2408-3481 GCA_964635785.1 uncultured Ectothiorhodospiraceae bacterium | reverse complement strand
TTCCGGATGGAAGTGGGGATCCCAATCCAAACTCAGATGCGACACGTCGTCGATGATCCCGATGGTAAACGGATGCTTGGGCTGATCTTTTTTGAGTTCATCCAGCACCCCTTTGGTCATCCCGGGGGTGAACTCTTTGGAAGACAAGCCGTACCGCCCTCCCACGACCCGCGGCATGGTGGCCATGCGGCCGGTGGCCACCGCTTGCGCGAACGCACTGATGACGTCTTTGTACAATGGCTCGCCATCGGCACCCGGTTCCTTGGTGCGGTCGAGCACGGCAACCTTTTTCGCTGTGACCGGCAAGGCCGCGAGCAAATGCTCCTGGGCAAACGGCCGGTACAGCCGGACTTTGATCAAGCCTACTTTCTCCCCATGCGCCACCAGATGTTGCACGGCTTCTTCGGCCGCGCCCACCCCCGACCCCATCAGCACCAGCACCCGTTCGGCATCGACCGCACCGACGTAGTCGAACAGCTTGTAGTGGCGCCCGGTCAACCCGGCAAACTTGTCAAGCGCTGCCTGCATGAGCCCCGGCACGGCATCGTAGTACGGGTTGACGGTTTCCCGGCCTTGGAAGTACACGTCCGGGTTTTGCGCCGTGCCACGCAAAATGGGCTGCTCTGGATTCAGCGCGCGCGCCCGACAGGCACGAACCCACGCATCGTCGATCATCGCCCGCACGGTTTCCGTTGATAGCTTTGCGACTTTGCCGACTTCGTGCGAAGTGCGGAAGCCGTCGAAGAAATGAATGAACGGAATCCGGCTCTCCAACGTCACCGCCTGCGCGAGCAAGGCAAAATCCATGACTTCCTGGACGTTGTTCGCACACAGCATGGCAAAGCCGGTCCCCCGACAGGCCATGACGTCGGCATGATCGCCAAAGATCGACAAGCCTTGCGCGGCGAGCGAGCGCGCCGTGACATGAATGACCGTCGGCGATAACTCGCCAGCGACTTTGTACATATTGGGAATCATTAACAACAGCCCCTGCGACGCCGTGAATGTCGTCGTCAGCGAGCCGGCTTGCAGCGAGCCATGCAAAGCCCCGGCCGCGCCGCCTTCACTTTGCA
>CAZWQC010000325.1:0-2398 GCA_964635785.1 uncultured Ectothiorhodospiraceae bacterium | reverse complement strand
AAGGTTTTTCACACCCATCGACGACCATTCGTCCGCCCACTCACCAATGGGCGAGGAGGGTGTGATGGGGTAAATCGCGATGACCTCGTTGGTCATGTGCGCGATATAGGCGGCGGCCTCATTGCCGTCGAGCGTAACCATGGTTTGTTGCGACATCAGTTTTTCCCAAAAAGAAGTGAGTAATAAGCGGTTCGATCCCAACGGCGCTCGTCACCGGACGCCCGGCGTTCGCGTCGGACTTGCGGGTTGACCGGTGCTATTGTCCTGGCATCGACCGCGTCATGCTGAAACGCACCCCTTCGATGACCTTGGCGTAACCGCGCTCGTGACAATCGTAGTCATACATGCAATAGAGCAACCACAACCGCTGCCACAGCAGATCGTTCGCGGCTAGGTAAATCACCGGCAATCCGAGTTTTCTCGCCTCTTGTGCGTTGATGACGGCACCGTGCGACAGGTAACTCTCGGTCGAACTCAGGCGCTCGACCACTTTCGCAATCGCAGCAGGATCACAACCGGCCATCAATCCACTTTGCAGCACTTGCTTTGCCATTTGGTGCATGCGCTGAATCGCCTGTTCGGCGATGCGCCGAACCGGGTAGCTTTGCTTGGGATCGTCCCGGATGAATTCGGCCGGGATGTCCTCGAATTGTGGATCAATCGGACCCAACTCCGAATTGACACCCATCACGAGATCGCTACCGGACAGCGATATAATGGTACCGGCACTTTTCGCCCAGGTTGGGATCAGCACACGATAGCCACCCGTGCGTTGGCGCAGGACGCTGATCAGCTTTTCGCAGGCATCGACTTCCCCGCCACGCGTCTGTAAGAACAAATCCACTTCCATCTCGCCGCAGTCCGCCAACACCTCGGACAGATCATCCGCATCCCGCCAATCGATCCGTCCCCCTTGCGCGACCGAAAAGTACACCGCGAGTTGACGCCCGGTACTGGCCTCGATATCGCGAATCAGGAGCTGACGCAGGTAACGGTCTTTCTCCCTCACCCAATACTTGGGCGACTGCCTCGGTAGTGCGGCAGTCCGCGGAAACTGTTGATCGTCCGTCAAACCGTATCGCCCTCGTCTGTCGCTAGCGCGCCTTAATGGCGGGTCGTCCGAACACCCCCTCGGCACGCTCGCGAATTTGCCTTACCCGTTCACGCTACGGAAATGATCGAACCCCTGCCGAGCCCATTCAATCCGCTGGCCATTGCGCAGATAGATCACTTCATCGCCTTCGGTCTTGCCCGCAACGATCTGCCCGATGGCCGACAACGCTCTGCCGAATTTTGCCTGAAAGGCGTCCGCAATGTCCTGGTAGGCACGGTCGTCGACGGTTGCCAATAGGCAATAATCCTCCCCTCCTAGGCAGGCCAATTGCCACGCATCCCAGCCATGACGGGCCGCCGCCTGTCGTAAGGGTTCGGAGATCGGCAGTTGGTCGAGGACGATTCGGGCGCCGTGGTTGGTCTTGTCCAAGACATGCCGCAGATCCCGGTCGATCCCGTCGGACACGTCCAGCATCGTATGCACCGCTGCGAACTGCCCCAGCCATTGCCCTTCGGCGATATGCGCCCGTGGCCGTGTCAGTCGCTGTACCAGATACGCTTCCTCGCCACCGCGCCAAAGTCCATCGAGCAACACCCGCAGCCCCCCGGCGGCATCGCCGAGATCCCCGGTGACACAAATGATGTCGTTGAGGCATGCGCCGGTTCGGCGCTTGATATGCGTTTGCGCAGCGATACCAATGATTGCGATGTTGACGATCAACGGACCGGGCGAGCGCGTCGTATCCCCGCCAAGCAGATTTACTTGTTCGGCATCCGCCAATGCTTGCAAACCGGCGAAGAAGTCGTCGACCCATTCCACCGCGATCTCGCCGGGCAAACCCAACGACAAGAACGCGTGCAGCGGCGTCCCGGCCATCGCCGCGATATCGCTGAGATTGACCGCCAGCGCTTTATAGCCCAAATCGCTGGCCGCCGTCTGTTGCCGCAAAAAATGCACATCTTCGACCAACATATCATCGACCCATGGCACGATCGCGCAGTCGTCGCCGATCCCGCAGACGCCCGCCGGCAGCGTCTTCAAGAAACGGCTGGAAAAACGCTGGATCAGCCCGACTTCGCCGATATCCGAGAGCTTCATCGCCATGACCATCCGCTTGGCAAGCGTTTCATCAGTTCCTGCACCCCCTGCGTGTGCCAGGACAGGCACACAGCCACGCTTTGCGCAAAAATTCTTGGAACAATCAACTTCAGAGAATCACCCACATGCCCCATTCCTACCTTCGTACCCTGACGATTGCCGGCTCCGATAGTGGCGGCGGCGCCGGCATTCAGGCCGATCTGAAAACATTTGCCGCGCTCGGCTGTTTTGGTCTGTCCGCAATCA
>CAZWQC010000324.1:0-3523 GCA_964635785.1 uncultured Ectothiorhodospiraceae bacterium | reverse complement strand
ATGGTGTATTGCTCACTTTGCGCCAGAACTCGGGGCCAATCCAAAGCGCCGCTTGCAGCCAAACCAGAATTGATGGAGAATACCAAGAGAAGGATAAACGCAACAATCATGCGAAGGCCCATGATTACCGAAGCGCATACACAAATCGTTAATGTTTGCATACTAATACCGTCGTCAGTAATGCGAGGGAGGCAGTCTCTCCCTCAAGGCTCGCAAAGTGGCGCTCGAGGGATAACTTATTTTATTTTTGGCTAAGTTTGCAAGTTCTCGGAGCCAACTTGTCTGCTCCCTTTCCTCATGGTCGGGGTGGGTCCCAAGCGAACTTATGAAGCCGCACATGGTACATTATGGTGTCGTCAAGCCACAAGCCGTCTTTTGACTATCGCGTTCATCGATCGATTGTTCAGCCGTGGCGACAAACGCTAAGACTCAGGTTGGCGCGGCCATGGTGAGTACGGCATGCAGGTTCCAGCGCGCGCAAATTGCGAAACGAAACTGCCGGTCGGGTCATCGCCAGCTCTGCAGGGCAAGCGCTGGTATTGACGGCAAGACACAATCAAGATGCAATCGGACAAGATGCAATCGGAGCCAATTATGTCGAAACAGTTACCACGATTGAAAACCATCATTAGCATTCTGTTTGGTGCGATGCTAATTGTAATGATAGAAACCAACGCGTCGGAACGGGTTGCGCTTGTTGTCGGTAATGCCGACTATCATTATACCCCTGCCCTGGAAAATCCAGCGAACGACGCTCAAGATATTGCGGCGCAACTGCAGTCTATGGGGTTTGCAGTGGAATTGGCTGTCGATGTCAATCTGGCACGGTTTCAGCAGGCTGTCCAGCACTTTACCTCGGCGCTCGGTCAGGCGCAAGTGGGTTTGTTCTTTTACGCAGGCCATGGCATGCAGGTTAACGGTAAGAACTACTTAGTCCCCGTGGATGCCAAACTCAAATCGGAGGCCGCACTCGACTTTGAGGTTTTGGACCTTGCAACCGTGATGCGGCAATTGGAGCGGGAAGTCCCAACCCGGATCATTATCCTCGATGCTTGCCGCGACAATCCCCTTGCCCAGGATCTCAAGCGCTCTCTTGGCAGTACTCGCCGATCTGCTGCGATAGGACAAGGCTTGGCCGAGGTACAAAGCGACGTGGGAACATTGATTGGGTATTCCACCGCGCCGAATACCGGCGCCCTGGACGGCCGTGGTCAACGTAATAGCCCCTATACGCAGGCTTTGCTAAATCACATGGAAACACCCGGCTTGGAAATCGGGCAGATGTTGCGCCGGGTACGACGCGATGTGCTGCGGGCGACAAAACAGGAGCAGGTTCCATGGGAGAGTATCTCGCTCACGCATGATTTCTACTTCATACCAAAACCTAACCGCCAATCCGATGCACCGTTTCGTGACACCTTACGCGACGGCTCGCTTGGTCCGGAAATGATTACCCTAACGCCAGATCGCTTCTGGCTGGGCGATATACAGGGGATTGGACGAACAAATGAACGCCCGCTGGTCGCAATCGACTTAGCCAGCGCATTTGCAATTAGTCGCCATGAAGTCACGTTTGATCAATATGATCGGTATTGCCAAGCGACCCGGCAGACCTGCCCGAACGATCAAGACTGGGGACGCGGTAACCGACCCGTGATTAACGTGTCCTACCGGGAAGCCAAAGCCTATACGGTATGGTTAACACAACAGACCGGACAGACCTACCGACTCCCGACAGAGGCAGAATGGGAATTTGCTGCGCGCGCCGGACAGACGACGAGTTACTCGTTCGGAAACGATTCCAATGCACTGTGTCAGTATGCAAACGGAGCAGATGCGGCAGCACAAACCCGGGTTGACTTAGACGCAGTGATGACTTGCGACGACCACTATGCGTTCACGGCCCCTGTCGGTTCCTATCGCGGGAATGGTTGGGGTATTCACGACTTACACGGCAATGTGTGGGAATGGGTATTGGACGGATACTCAGAAACGGCCTACAGTCTGTACGCGAGCAAAGGTTACCAGCCATTATCGACAGTCTACGATCGCTATGTGATCCGTGGCGGAAGCTGGAGTGATCCGCCGAGCGCGCTGCGTGCGGCAGCGCGCAACGGCGTCCCACCCAACTATCGCGCAAGCAATCTGGGTTTTCGCGTTGCGAGGTCACCCTGAGTAACAAGCGCCCATATCATTACCATCAGTATTCGCTTAGCGCGATTGTTGGCGTAATCGTGGCCGCCCGATGGGCCGGATGCAAGCCAAAGACAATACCGACGATCGTCGCAGCGAGCGGGCCGATCGACAAGGCCATGATCGAGAATACCACCGGCCAGTCCGCGAGGTACTGGATGAGTCCTGCGAGAACCATTCCAGCCAAAACACCGGTGACCGCACCGCAACTAGTCAACAGCAATGTCTGCAATAGATATAAACTCAAGATTCGTCCCGGACTTGCACCAACGGCTTTGCGTAATCCTATTTCACGAACTTGTTCTCCGACGTTGGCCATCATCACATTCAAAACACCGATGCCGGCAACAAGTAAAGAAAGCCCAGCGATCGTCCCCATGACTAAAGCAAAAATTCGTTCGGTTGCACGTGTCTCCCGAATAAGCTGCTGTGGCACGATCACACGAAAATCAGCGATGCCCTGATGACGATAACGTAACCAGCTTTTGATATGTTCCGCTTTCGTAGACAGTTGTTGTTTATTGGAAGCTGAAAATGCGATAACCATCACGTCGACCGCCTGTTGCCCTGCCACCCAATGCGGCCATGGATAACTTGGCCATGGATAGAGCACGGCCCGATCCAAATCGATCGTGTGTTCTAGACTACCGTACTCACCCAGTCGGGCAGACGGCATTAACACACCGAGAATATAACAAGCACGCTTTTTTATTTGTATCCACTCGCCAGCACGGGCATGCGAGTCACGGGCGACCCCCGCTCCGAGTATGCAGTAGGGTTTTTTTTCGCGATAATCGGCGGTGCTGAACCCGCGACCGTTGGCCAGCGCAGGCGAGTCAAGGCCTCGCCATGCTTCGGTCACCGCAAGCGTCGTAACGGCGAGGTCGTAGACACCGTGTTGCAGTGGCATATCGCGATCACTAACCCAGGCATCCACTCGAACATTATCCTGCAACCAGGTTTCCAAGGCAATCACGTCCCGCCAAAGCAGTCCTTGGGATAAGTTCATGTGCTCCCGGTCAATGCGACTTTCCAGCCAAACCGTGTGCAACCCAAGATCAGCAAATTTTGCTAAGGCCTCTCGTTTTGCGCCTTCTCCAATTGACAGCATCGCAACCAGGGCTGCGACCCCAACGCCAATACCGAGTGCACTTAGGCCTGAACGCAAGGGTTTGCGCCAGAAGCCGCGGACGGCATCATCGATATCGAGCCAAATGTTTGCCAGAATATACGCCACGGATAGGGTTCCAAGCTGTTGTTGCGCAACTCCCAACGCAATGGCGAAATCACTCGCCCGCGTTCGCGCTGCGTCGCGTTGTTGTACGTTTTC
>CAZWQC010000323.1:0-3550 GCA_964635785.1 uncultured Ectothiorhodospiraceae bacterium | reverse complement strand
GTTGGCGTTGTTGAAGCAGGCTGGGATCAAAAGCTGAGGGAATTTCAGATTGGTATCGTGTCGTGTTCCAGTTGAACTTGTCTGCCGGCAACGAGTTGCCACCCTTGCCGTTCCGATTTGGTGATCCCCAAGTGTCATGGCCACGTCGCCCGGCGCTTCGGCTCGTCATGGCGGGAAAAGAAGTGGCGCGCCGGTAGCCGGATATGTTTCACCGAGCTGGCCTCGGCATGGCCTGAATCCTGCTAGAACTCAACCGATTTCTCTTTATTTCTGTTGTTGCGAAAGAAAAATGGCGGCGATCTCAATCGACAACGCATTTGGTATACACGACGATGCTCTGAAGTTCCGAGCCTATCGGACTGACCTGTTGGCATCGAACATGGCCAATGCAGACACACCTGAGTACAAAGCGCGGGATATCGACTTCAAGTCGTTGTTCGATGATACGCGTGAGCGCTTACCGTTGACCCGGACTGACTCGCGGCACTTAAGCGCACCCGACGCACCCAGTGAACCCGTGCCGTTGTACCGCATCCCGCACCAACCGTCATTGGACGGCAATACGGTCGATCCGGAATTGGAAAAAACCGCCTTCGCCGAACACACCCTGCAGTATCAAGCCACGCTCGATTTTCTCGGTGGCCGGATCACCGGTTTACGTAACGCGATGCGCAAGGAGTAACTCATGGGATTGTTCACTGTTTTCGATGTTTCCGGCTCGGCCATGAGCGCTCAATCCATTCGCTTGAACACGGTCGCGTCGAATCTGGCCAATGTGGAAGTGGCGAGTCCAACGGCGGAAGATGCCTACCGTTCTCGGCAACCGTTGTTCAGAACCACGCTGATGGGTGGTGTGAACGAACCAGCTGTTGCCGGCGTGCGGGTCGAACGGATCGAAACGAGTGCGGCGCCACCGATACAGGAATACGCTCCGAACCATCCGATGGCAGATGCCGACGGTTATATTTTCAAGCCCAACGTCAATCCAATCGAGGAAATGGCCAACATGATCTCCGCCTCGCGAAGTTATCAGAATAACGTCGAAGTTTTGACGACCGCCAAACAATTGTTGCAAGCGACTTTGCGCTTGGGTAAGCAGGAGTAACGTGATGACCGCAATCAACACCAGCCATTATGCGGATTTGGGTTTGAGCTTGCCGGGGCAGGCCGAAAAAAGTCAAACGGAATTAGGCCAAGAAGATTTTCTCAAACTCATGATCGAGCAAGTACGCCATCAAGACCCGCTCGATCCGTCGGAAAACACGGATTTCGTTGCACAGATGGCGCAATTCGGGACGGTTTCCGGTATCGCCGAATTGCAGACGTCGTTCGATAATTTCGCTGAGGTAATGCGTTCTGAGCAGGTATTGCAAGGTGCGGGGTTGGTCGGGCGGGAGGTGATGTATGCCGGCGACGTGGCAACGCTCGATGGCGACGATCCCATGCAAGGCGCAGTGGAAGTCCCAACGGGTGCCAGCACCGTCTTGGTCAAGATTTATGGTCAGAACGGTGAGAAAGTGGCGGAATTGGACCTCGGCACGCGCTCGCAAGGGCTGGCCGATTTCAGTTGGGACGGAACCAAGGACAACGGTGACACAGCCTCACCGGGAACCTACATCTTTACCGCTCAAGCGTTGCTGGGGGGACAACAAGAAATGCTGCCGACCTATGGGTCAGGCAAAGTCAATAGCGTGAGTATCGGTGATAATAACACTGTGCTAGAGATCAGCAGTATCGGTGGCTTGAATCTGAGCGAAATCCACCGGATTATGAATTGACGGTGTTGCTGAAAGTGATTCACACTCTCAAAAACGCGGGTTGAAAGAAATTAGGAGTAGCCCATCATGGCATTCAATACGGCACTTTCCGGTGTCAATGCGGCATCCAAACACCTCGATGTGATTGGCAACAACATAGCCAACGTCAGCTCGAATGGATTCAAACGGTTTCGGGCGGAGTTTGGCGACTTGTTCGTTTCGGATCCGTTTGGAAATAGCAAGACGGCGGCGGGTCAGGGGGTGCTGACGGACATCGTCCGGCAGAATTTTGCGGCAGGGAGTTTCGACTTTACCGAGCGGTCGTTGGACTTTGCGATAAAAGGATCAGGTTTCTTGGTGACGCAGCCCAACCTAGAAACCCGGCAATACAACTATACACGTGATGGTGCGTTTGGTGTCGATCGAGACGGCTTTATCATTAATAGTACCGGTGAGTATTTGATGGCATTTCCAGTTAATGATGACGGTACGGTCTCGTCGGTGTCGCTCGCCTCGGCACAACCTGTGCAGCTGCCCACCTCCGGCAGTCCGCCGCGAGCGACTTCTGAGGTTGACATGTCCTTCAATCTGCCCAGTGATGCGACCGAAATCGACACGACGGCGCCGACGTACGCATTCGATCCCGATGATCCAGAGACGTACACCAACGCCACGTCGGTTACCATCTATGATTCCCTCGGCGAAGAACATACCATGACCACATATTTTACGAAGCAATTGCCAGATCCGGTCGGCCCGCCGGTCATTCCGCCAAATTCGTGGGAGATGCGGGTCTATATCGATGGCAACGAGCAAACCGCAGATACCGATGGCGATCCGGCGACACCAGACATCGGTGACAACATAATCAATTTGACGTTTGATGCCGATGGGCTTTTGTCCGATGTGAATGGCTCCGGCCCTCCCGGTGCTGGTGTGACGACTTTGCCGGTTGCGTTGAACGAATACGCCCTTGCCAACGGCGCGAATCCATTGACTGCGACAATCAACATCGCGACGAGTACTACTCAATTCAATGCAAGTTTTACTGTCAACGAGATTGTCCAGGATGGGCGAACCGTGGGGCGTCTATCTGGATTGAGTACCAATGAAGAAGGGTTGGTTCAGGCCGAGTTCACCAATGGAGAGAGTGAGCCTTTAGGGAAAATCGTCCTGGCGGATTTTCAGAATACGCAGGGCTTAAAACCGATCGGCAGTAATGCATGGCAAGAGACGCTGGATTCTGGTGAGCCGATCATTGGTGAGGCGGGTACGGGGCGGTTTGGGAGCGTCCAAGCCGGTGCGCTTGAAACCTCCAACGTCAACCTGACCAATGAGCTGGTTGCCTTAATTACCGCGCAACGTGACTTCGATGCCAACGCTCGCAGTATCGACGTCGAGAACCAAGTCTCCGATACCATTATCAACATTCGTTAATGAGTTTCGCTCATGGACCGCTTGCTCTATATTGGAATGTCGGGTGCCAAGGAGGCTATGCTTGGTCAGGCGGTGGATAGCCAGAATTTGGCCAATGGTGACACGCCGGGATTTCGAGCGGATCTGGATGTATATAAACATGTCTCGGTGGTCGGTCCGGTCTACGACAGCCGGGCCTATGCTATCGACGATGAACTGGCTACGGATTTTACCCCCGGGCCGCTGATGACCACGGGTCGGCCGCTGGATGTTGCCGTGGCCGGTGATGGGTTTATTACCGTCCGTGCCCCCGACGGCGGTGAGGCCTTTACCCGGCGGGGCGATCTGCAGGTCGACGCGTTCGGCCGTCTGCGCAC
>CAZWQC010000322.1:0-3567 GCA_964635785.1 uncultured Ectothiorhodospiraceae bacterium | reverse complement strand
CTGATTTGTGGCGATTGTGCCGCACCCCCGGTGGTGATGACGCCCAGTTGGACTTCGCGCTCAATCTCACCGAGCCAATCGAGTTTACCGCCGCCGGCGCTTTGTTGGATGGTCGCGGCCGCTCGCGCTTGTGGGGGGATGTGGCAATGCGTCAGGGTGGTCGGCGACTGAGAGCGGATCAGATCGTCTACGATCAAACCGAAAACTACGCCGCGGCGACCGGCCATCTCGAGTTTCGCGACGAGGGTGTCGAGCTCCGTGGCAATCGTGCCCGAATTCAGTTGAATCAACGTATCGCCGATTTCTTCGCGGCGGACTATCGCTTTGTCCCCATGCATGCGCGTGGCCAGGCCGACTCGATTCACTACCAAGGCGATGGCCACACTCGACTGCAACGTGCGACCTATACCACCTGCGACCCCGACGATCCAGCCTGGCTGTTGTCG
This sequence comes from uncultured Ectothiorhodospiraceae bacterium, assembly GCA_964635785.1. Classification (GTDB taxonomy): domain Bacteria; phylum Pseudomonadota; class Gammaproteobacteria; order CAYFSA01; family CAYFSA01; genus CAYFSA01. The sequence continues at coordinate 3,121 of CAZWQC010000322.1, read as the reverse complement.
GCACAACAGGTCCGTCTCGATCAACGCAAAGGTGTCGGCACGGCTGAACATGTTCTGCTACGCTTTTATCGTGTACCGCTGTTTTACACGCCGTGGATTCGGTTTCCGATCGACAATCGCCGAAAAACGGGCCTATTGCCACCCACCATCGGCAATTCCAATAACACCGGACCCGAGTTACGTCTGCCGTTTTACTGGAATATTGCGCCAAACCGCGATGCCACCGTCACACCCCGCATTTTGACCAAGCGAGGCTTACAGATGCAGGGCGAATTGCGCTATCTCAATCGCGGACACCGCGGCCAAGTCGATGCCGAGTACCTTAACGATTTGTTGCGCGATACCCCAAGGCATCAGCTTCGCTTTCGACACCAGACCCATTTCGGTGGTGGTTGGTCGGCTCGGATGCTAGCTCAGCGAGTCTCGGATCGTTCCTATTTCGACGATCTCGGCAATACGCTGGCATTGACCAGTGTCAGTCACGTCGACCGCTTCGCCGAGATCGCCTATCACCGCGGATTGTGGGCATTGAAGGCCCGTGTGCAGGACCACCAGACCATTGACCCGGACATCACCGGGACCGACGAACCCTATCGTCGTTTGCCGCAATTGCTGAGTCGATTTTCCTGGCGGCATGCGGCGACTGGGCTCGAACTCGACGCAGCCAGCGAGTGGGTCCGATTTCGCCACGACGACAACCCCAACACTGTGCGCTTCGATGCCATGCCACGGGTTCGCCGGCCTTGGCGTGGCGAGGGTTGGTTCTTTACGCCAAGTCTCGCCGCTCGCTATAGCCGCTATTGGGAAGAAGTCGACACCCGCAGCGATCTCGTCCATCAGCGGACCTTGCCGGTCATCGCGGCGGTGGATGCCGGTTTGATCTTGGCCCGCCCCATCGACCTCTTGCCTGCCCTCCATTGGGCACGACAGGCAGGGACGGGACGGCAAACCTTGGAGCCACGACTGTATTACTTGTATATCCCTTACCGCGAGCAAAGCCGGTTGCCGGTGCTCGATACGGCTCCGTTGAGCTTTGATTTCGAGCAGCTATTTCGCGACGATCGGTTTTCCGGTCCGGATCGTGTCATCGATGCCAATCAGCTCAGCCTGGCACTCACGACCCGGCTGTACAACGGCGATCGCGAAGTCTTTCGGGCCGGTGTCGGTCAAGTGTTATTCTTTCGTCGATCCAAAGTGACCCTTCCCGAGAAAGCGGCGATCGACCGCGGACGCTCCAATATTGTTGGCGAAGTGGCCGCCAGTCTCTGGCAAGATTGGTCTTTCGCTGCGGACCTCATCTTCGATCCAATGGAACAGCGTACCGACCGTGGTACCCTGAGCGTCGATTATCGGCGAGACCGACGTCACCGTATTGGCCTTGGCTATCGTTTGATTGCCGACGACTTGGAACAAACCGATTTGACCTGGGCCTGGTCACTGACCCGCCGCTGGCTGAGTGTGGGACGTTGGACCCGGTCCTGGGCCGATACCCGCGACTTGGAACTCGTGCTCGGGGTTGAGTACGAGAGTTGTTGCTGGTCGATTCGTGTGGTCGGTCGACGCTTTGTCGCCGAGACCACCGACGACTACAATGATGCCGTCCAATTCCAGCTGATCTTGAAAGGACTCGGCGGAATCGGCAGTTCCCTAGACAATATCATCGAACGCGAGCGCCCACAGTGATGACTTTGCCACGCGCAGACGACTTAATCTGGCTAATTTGGCTCGGCTTATGGCTGTGCCTAGGGTTGCAACCCGGATTGGCCCAGGTGAGCCAGCCAATCGGCCTGACTCGATCGGCCGACCTGCCTGCCGCACCCAACGCGGCGCCGGCAGACGATGCCAACTACGTTCTACTCGATCGCATCGTCGCAGTGGTCGAGGATGATGCCATTATGGCCAGTGAACTCGATGCCCGGCTCACCCAGGTACTCAATCAATTAAGGGCCGCCGGCGCGCCGATCCCACCCACCCAGCGTCTGGCTGCCCAAGTCTTGGATCGACTGATCTTGGAACGCTTGCAATTACAACGCGCTGGCAATCTCGGCATTCGTATCGACGATCTGCGTTTGAACGACACGTTACGGCAGATCGCCGCGGACAACGGTATCGGCTTAGTCGAGTTGCGCGAGCAAGTCATGGCCGACGGCTTGGCCTGGGAAGACGGCTTGGCCTGGGAAGATTTTCGCGAGCAATTGCGGCGGGAACTCGCCATTCGCACACTGCAAGAGCGCGAGGTCGTCAAACAAATCAATATCACCGACCAAGAAGTCGAGGAATTACTGGCCAGTCAGGCCAATCAGCTCAACCCCGACATGGAATACCGGCTTCGTCACATCCTGGTCACCCTGCCGGAAGCGCCGTCCCCCGAGGCGGTGGATGCCGGACGAGCGCGCGTCGAGGCGTTACGCCGACAGATTGTCTCAGGCCAAGCGAGTTTCGCGGAGGTGGCCATTGCCGAATCCGCCGGACAACATGCCCTGGCTGGCGGTGACCTCGGATTCCGTCACGCCAATCAGCTGCCGACCTTGTTCGCGCGCGAGGTTCCGCGGATGGCATTGGGCGAGGTCAGCGACCCCATTCGTAGTCCGAGTGGTTTCCACCTGATTCAATTGGTTGAACGACGCGGTGGCAAACAAACCTTGGTTGAGCAGACCAAAGCCCGCCATATTCTGATCAAAACCGATGCCTTACGCGATGACGCCATGGCCGAGCGCGCCTTGACGACGCTGCGCAATCGGATGATCGGCGGCGCCGACTTTGCCGAGCTTGCCCGGGGGCAGTCCGACGATACCGCCTCCGCTGCGGCCGGCGGTGATCTCGGTTGGTTGACTCCGGGCGATACCGTGCCCGAATTCGAGGAAGTCATGCAAACACTGGCGCCCGGCGACATCAGCCAACCGTTTCGCAGCCGTTTTGGTTGGCATATCGTCCAAGTCCTTGAACGTCGACAACAGGACAGCACGACCGAACTTTTGCGTAGCGAAGCCCGCCAGATCATCGCCGCCCGCAAGCGCGAACTGGCCTTGGAACGTTGGCTGTCAAAGCTGCGCGACGAGGCCTATGTCGATATCCGCCTCACCCAAGAGGCCGACGCCACACCAGATCGACAACCATGACA
>CAZWQC010000321.1:964-3604 GCA_964635785.1 uncultured Ectothiorhodospiraceae bacterium | reverse complement strand
TTGGGGTTGAGCATGCGGGTACGGGTTTCCAAGGCGACTTGCTCGGCCAAGGTACGAACCGTCCCTTCGCCGCGGGTTTGGTCGCCAATGTAGACCGGAATATCCTGGCCTTTCGAACGCCCAACTGCACGGCTGATCCCACCCAACGTGTCGAAATAGTGGTCGATGGTGGTCACGCCGAGCTCGACCGAATCGAGGTTCTGGTAAGCCAAGTCGACACCGGACAGGACATTTTGCAACAGCTCGGCCTGACGCATCGGTTTGCCCGCCCGCCCATAGGCGTAGCACTTGCGACGGGTATAGGTTTCGGCCAGTTCGTCTTCGTTGTCCCAGCCACTGTTACCAACGAGATAATTCACATTGGAACCGTAGGCACCATCGGCATTGCTAAACACCCGCAACGCCGCCGTTTCCAAGTCGCACTGGTGCTCTGCCTGATAAGCCAACGCATGTTTGCGAATATAGTTTTGCTCTTGCGGCTCATCCGCGGTTGCCGCCAAATAGGCCGCTTCGGCCAACATCCGCGTTTGTAGCGGCAACAAATCGCGAAAAATGCCAGACAAGGTCATGACCACATCGATCCGCGGCCGGCCCAATTCCTCCAACGGAATCAATTCCGCCCCTGATAACCGTCCGAAACTGTCCAAATGCGGCCGGGTCCCCATCAACGCCAACGCTTGACCGATTGGCCCGCCTTCGGTCTTCAGGTTGTCGGTCCCCCACAACACGATTGCGATGGACTCTGGAATGGCATGCCCCTCGCCGGTATACGTCGCCACCAACCGCTCCGCCTGGCGGGCCCCATCGTTGATCGCAAACTTGCTCGGGATGCGAAACGGATCGAACCCATGCAGGTTCCGCCCGGTCGGCAAGATCGCCGGCGTCCGCAAAAGATCGCCACCCGGCGCCGGCGGCACATAGCGCCCATCCAATGCCCGCAGAATCGCAGGAAGCTCGGTGTCCTCCGCCAGATACCGAGCGGTACTCGCCAACCCATCGTAAACGGCTCGCTCCGTTGCGTCGTTGGGGTCCAAACCTCCCATTGTCATGACCTCGGCAATCGGTTGGCCTGCGACCAACGCCTCGATCACCTCACGCGAGGGTTTGCGCTCGTAAGTCGCTTCGGCAACCGCCAATAACATTTCCACACGTTCTTGCGCATTCGCAGGCTCTCCGACGACATGCAACCCATAAGGAATCAGCGTTTCCTCCAACTCCAGCACGGCGTGAAGTAATTTCTCGATGTGCTCTGCCGCCTCGCCCGGCGTCCAGCAGGGTTCTGCTGCGACCAAATCAACTTCCGCCGCCTGGGCCTGAATCAGTTCCGCCAACTCATTGCGCTCACCACGACTATCATCCGGCGGTAATGTCCGCCAGCGATCGATGCTGGCCTTCAGTTCCGCCAGACCTTTATACAAGCCAGCGTTGGCGATCGGTGGGGTGAGATAGCTGACCAACGTCGCCGCAGCTCGACGTTTGGCGATGGTGCCCTCGGACGGATTGTTCGACGCGTAGAGATACAAGTTCGGCAGATCGGCAATCAAACGATCCGGCCAGCAATCTTCCGACAGCGAGGACTGTTTACCCGGCATGAACTCCAACGCCCCGTGGGTACCGAAATGCAGCACCGCGTGGGCCCCGAAATCCTCACGGATATAACGGTAGAACGTGGCAAACGCGTGCGTTGGTGCAAACCCTTGCTCGAACAACAAGCGCATGGGGTCGCCCTCATAGCCAAAGGCGGGCTGAATACCAACGAACGCATTGCCAAATTGCGCCCCGAGCACGAACAACGTCGCCCCATCCGTTTGCTGCCGCGCCGGTGCCGGTCCCCATTGCTTTTCGATATCCTTCAACCACTTCTCCCGACGCACGTGATCATCCACCGGCACCCGCGCATGCACGTTGGCGTGCGCACCATAGCGGGTGGCGTTACCGTTAATCACCCGTTCGCGTAATTCATCCACATCGGTTGGGACGTCCACCGCATAACCCGCATCCCGCAACGACTCCAACGTGTTGTACAGCGACTTGAACACCGATAGATGTGCCGCTGTTCCCGTGTTGCCGGCATTCGGTGGGAAATTGAACAACACCATGGCGATTTTGCGCTCGGCCCGCGGCGTTCTACGCAGTGCAACCAGCTTCTCCACCCGCGCGGCCAAGGTTTCCACGCGTTCGCCATGCGGCTGCATATCCCGGGCTTGCGCTGTTTGTGCCCGCTCGGAGCGTCCGCCGAACAGGATCGGACCCGTCGCCCCATCCAATTCGGGAATCGCTACCATCATCGTTGCTTCGACCGGAAGTAGACCACGTGACGATAGTTGCCATTGATCCAATGTTTGGAACTCGACCGCATGAGCGGCCAGGTAAGGCACATCGAGTTCGGTCAACAACACCTCGGCCGCCTTCGCATCGTTATAGGCCGGTCCGCCAACCAAAGAAAATCCGGTCAAGGACACCACCGCATCAACGATCGGTTTGCCATTGACAACAAAAAAACGCTCGACGGCAGGACGCGCATCAAGACCACTGGCAAAGGCTGGTATGACATCCAACCCCCGCGCCTCCAGTGCTTGAATCACCCCATCATAATGCGCGCTGTTACCGGCCAGCACGTAAGAGCGCATCAACAATAAC
>CAZWQC010000321.1:0-954 GCA_964635785.1 uncultured Ectothiorhodospiraceae bacterium | reverse complement strand
CAATAACCCCACCTTTGGCTGCTGGCTTCGCGTTGCCGGCAACAAATGCGCATGGTCGGTGACTTGCTGTTTCAACTTCGGGTAGTACACACCGACTTCCGGATATTCAATCGGCGCATTGACTTTGAGCAGCCCGCGCAGACTCTCTCGTGGACCGGCGGCGTACCGATCGATCAAGAACTTCACCAAGTTGGCCATATTGTCATCGGAACCGGCCAACCAGTATTGCAACGTTAAAAAGTAGGCGCGCACGTCCTGCGCCGTACCCGGAATGAAACGCAGAATTTGCGGAATCCGCCGCAGCATGGCGGCCTGTTCGGCACCGGCGCTTTTATGTTTTTTGCTATCGTCCTTATTGCCCCGCAGCCGGCGCAGAAACGCCATCGGCCCCCCCTTGCTGCCATCCATACGAAACCGACCCATCCGAGTGAGTTTCATCACCTCGCCAGCCGACATACAGGACATGGTGTTGACCACGATATCCGCCTGCGCCACGTCCTCGCGGCAGCGGGCTAATGAGTCGGGATCGTCGGCCCAATCGGTCGCGGCATACATCCGCACTTGCAGATTGGGCAGCTCTCGCCTGAGCATGGCATTCACCCGCTCCATCGTACTCGAGAGATGATTGTCCAGGGTGACGAACAGAACCCGCACGGGTACCGTGTCAACGGCCGAAATGTGCTTTGGCATCGTAAAGTGTCTCGACTGTGATCGTGGTGACTTTGCGGTCCAAGGCATAGCGCTCGGTATTGCGCCTCGCTTTGCCGCGAACGAAAAACGGAATTTTGCGCAGTTCCTGCTCGGCTTGTGCAGACCAAACCACATGGTCGGCGGTCGTTACCACCGACTCACCCACTTCTCCCGCGGACTTACCCGGCGTGCCCGCCGTGCCCCAATGGGACGGTGTGGCCTGATCGTGAAATTCGAAGTCTTCCCGGAACATGGTCAACAGGT
>CAZWQC010000320.1:0-3606 GCA_964635785.1 uncultured Ectothiorhodospiraceae bacterium | reverse complement strand
GATGGCCCAATCGAAACTGACGAGTTTGCGGTTTGACATGGGTCTGCCTCGGGTTAGAGCGATAGGCAGGGTCAAAAGACAGGTGCTGTCAATCTGCCGCGGGACGTAGGGCATCGCAGCACGTAACATTTTCGAACCATCAAATAACCGCCAGCGGAGCAGGAGAAAAGCCCAAACCGCGGGCATTTCCAGCCAATCTTTGTGCCGGTCGCAAGCGCAGGGTACGCGGGGCGTACCCTGCCGGGCTCGATTATTGCTTTCACGTCACATCGGCAGACCGAGTTGCTGAAGCAAACTACGTTCGTAGTCCACTTTGGCATAATCTCCCAAACGTATGCGGTCCGCCTTCTCACCATCTTTCACCAGTACCCAAGCGTAATCATTGCCGATGGCCGTCGTCACCAAACCTTGGGCAACGAAATGCTCCTCGGTTGTGGTCACATTGGTGAGCGGGTTGGTCACCGTCTTGAGCGTGAAAAAATTAACGTTCGCTCCCGTCATCAGCCGCTTGTTCTTACCGATAGAAATCTTGAACGCGAAGATCTTCTTCCCATCCGTTCGCTTTTCCAGCACATAGCCTTTTGGAGCGAACAAATTCATGAAGGCAGTGCGTTGCTGCTGGATGGCTGTCTCCCCCGCACGGGTGACCAGGCGGTACTGGTCGACTCCGATCTGACAACTCTCCTGACGGCGGGTATCCTCGGTCGTACCGCTTTGTCCGGACACCGGCACGGTCAAATCCACCTCAAGCGACGGCATGGCATAAAAACGCACACGTCCGTTGACGGAAGCGGAGTACTGACATTTCGGTGGAATCACGTGGGTCTTTCCTTCCTTATCTTGCCAACTTTGCTTCTCCTGGAATCTAGCACTCATGGTTGCTCCGTCCACGGTGCCACGAACGACGTAATCAGCGATAGGCGCACCCGCATAAACCCGCCCCGCCTCTTCCGCACGCATCACCTCGGCCAGCAGCGTGTCCGCATCGCGCCGATCGACCAACTTAGCACCCGTCTCACCGATCAGTGCCTCGAGCTTGGTCGCCATCACCGCGGGTAAACCTACGTCCTCAGCGATCTTTGCCGAAGTACCGGTTCCGGCAATTTCAAAGCGCGAAACCGCAACCCGCAAACTCCCATCGGCAAGCGCACTTTTTGGTGGCAAATGCTCCGCTTTTTCCAGCGTTGCGAGCGCAAGCAACGCCGGTTCGATATCGAGTGACGCGCAGCCCGATATGACGACGGCTAAACCAATTGATAGAAATGTGAAGCGCATACCCCCCCCCAAGAAACGATTTATGCAAATAGCGGCAAAAACAGCATCCGGTGCGTTCTCGCAGTGCCGCTGCACGGTACCACTCGGTCTGATCGGAGGCAAGGTCTTTACACGCTAGGGTCGCGGCACCCTATTACCATTGCGTATGCCAACCTATCCTCCCGATCGTTACATAAGCTCATGGGTCCCTTCACATTTTTCCGGACAGGCAAAGATCGATCGCAGCCAAATATCGCTTGACCCGGGGCGACGAATTCACTACTCTCCTGCTTTGGGAAATCAATCCCAACTTTGCTTTGTACCCTATCTGCGGAGGTCGACCAGATGAACCAACAACACACATGCGATTCGTTCACGCAGCACTGGCAACGCGCGCGCAACACCGCGCCTACCATGCGTTGCGAACCCATGACACCGCAACGACAGCCCCGTAAAATCTCGCCTTTCACGAGAACTTCTTGGCCGTTGCCACTGCTCGGTGGGCTCGTCTTGCTTTGTCCATTGCTCCTGCAGAGTCCGGCGCTCGCGCAGATGCTACCGCATATTTCCCATAGCGTCCCAGCCGATGGCGGAACACTATGCGACAATCAGATTCTTGTCTATGGCTATTCATTAGGCGAGACGGTAACGACGACGATTAACGAGATCGACAGCTTGTCCGCGATACCGCACATTACCCGGGTTGCTTGCGATCTGCAGCTAACCGACCCCGCCAACCCCGATTGTCTGACCACGCCCGGTTGCGCTCAGTCGTTTTGTCAGGTGCGAACTCACCTGTTCGGTTTGCTACCGGCTCGTCTGTATACGCTCAACATTGACGCGCTCGGTTATTCGATGCGTTTTCAAACCGCAACCGAGCAGGCTTCTTGCTGGTTGGAGCGATCCGTTTCGCCGGACCTGTTCGATATCGATCGAGACGGCCGAATCGATGCGTTGACAGATGGTTTACTGATCATGCGCCACTTGTTCGGCTTTCGAGATCGGGCATTAACCACTGGTGCCATTGGGGAACGCTGTAATCGTTGCCGACCTGAATCGATCCAAAGCTATTTGACATCCGTCACGACCAGCGCCATTGGTCTCACGCCGAGCTGCACAACCCATGCAGACTGTCAACAGCTCGATGCCGACACGTATTGCGCGAAGGTCGTTGGCAACTGTGCCGGAGCAGGTTTATGCACGTCCATGCCCGACGCATGCATCGAGGTCTATCAACCGGTTTGCGGTTGCGACGGGCTGACTTATCCCAATGACTGTTTCGCGGCGGCTGAAGGAATCAATGTCCTTTTCCCCAGCGAGTGTGACAGCGCGTGCGACAACAACGCCGCTTGCGCAAAGGGTTGGTTCTGTCAACGACCGGTGGGCGCGTGTGCCGTCACTGGGCAGTGCCAGTTAATCCCGGATGTTTGCACCGATGAATGGGATCCCCTGTGTGGCTGCGACGGCATCACCTATAGCAATGCCTGCTCGGCCGAGGCAGCCGGCATCAGTATTGAAACAGCTGGTGAATGCAGCCGCTGACGCCCCCTCGCCAACAGCGAGGTGTTCGTCAAGGTCTTCGCGGGCACCAAGGGGACTTACCCCCTGGCGCTCGCCTTGGCTCACCTCTGTTTCCCAAACGGGGTTCCGCTTTTGCTCTAAACTGAAAATTCAAGAAATCACCACCGACTCGCGCTGACGGTTTGTGGCCGAATGACGGGTCCGATGACATCAAGATCAGCGAGGCGAAACGCGTGCCAAACAAAGAACCAGGCCGCTTTGCCGTGACCGCTTTGCTCGCGGGCGCCATGACGCTCGTGCGGCCCGGTTGCGGTGACGACGATGACACATCAGCAGAGTCGGCAAATCCGACGATCCGGTCGATTTTGCTGGTCGCCATGACACCCAACCCGAACGGCGGTTTCGACGCGTTGTACGCATTGGCGGGCGATTTTTCCGGAACCGGTGAGTTCGTCATCGCGGCCGAAGCAGGCAGTCAGATGCCAGCCTGCCGGCTCGAGGTGGGAAATACGGCCGTTTTGCGAATTTTCCATTTCAATGACATGCATCACCATTTGGTCGATTTTAGCGCAACTCGCGGCGATACCCACCGCCTTTCACAAATGGTAAAGCGCGTCAAGACGGCCCGTAGCACGGCGACGGCCAAGGAAAGCGTCTTGTGGTTTTCGGCGGGCGACGATCATATTGGCAACGTTTTCGATGAACTGCTCGGGTTCGATACCGCTAGCTTCCAAATGAGTGCCGCCTATCATGCCTACAACGCGGCTGGCCTCGATGCCACGGTGATCGGTAACCACGGGGTCAATTCCGGCAACAACGGGCTCGGCTTCA
>CAZWQC010000319.1:0-3610 GCA_964635785.1 uncultured Ectothiorhodospiraceae bacterium | reverse complement strand
TTCAGCGAGTCCGGCCCGGATCGGATTGCGGTCGACAGAGCTCATGCAGGTCAAGACCGCCACGTCGTCGAAGTGCTTGGCTCTTGAACCGTCCTTCCCAAAACCGGCCGGTCACCCCGTCTTCACGATTGGCTTCGCGGGCCAGGTGCTCGTTGATGCAGCGCATAAACCAAGACACACTCGTGAAACGTTCCCGCCAGCTTTCGATCATCGCTTGGGCCTTGGCCTGATCCGCAGCGCGGGTGAGTTCCCCTTGTGTCCACGGTTCCACCAGTAACGGCAAGGCGAACAATTGCCCCCAGCGCATCGCAACCTCGTCCAATGACCACGATTGAGCCAACGCTTGATCGACACAGAGCACGACATGGTAGTGATTCGACAGGACCGCATAAGCACAGACATCGATCGCAAACACCTGGCTCAGCACCGCTAACCGATCAACCACCCATTGTTTGCGGAGGTCCTGGTTCTGCGTGCTGGAGCTGTCTTGGCCGTAGAGGAAAGCACGGCGGACACAGCGCCTGAAACAATGGCAATACGAGGTATCGTCAAGGGAGATTTGTTCGCATCGAAGCAGGGTCATGGCAGAGCCACCTTTGATGTCATTGTCGATTCAGGGTTTGCGGAGAGTCGCGGGAGGCAGAGAAGATGTCAAGCGACGTGCTGCTGCCTGAGCACCTGTTGAGCAGCGACTTGAGCAACTTGTATGAAAAAGATTGACACGTTCGCCGATCCTCGGTGTCTCTGGTGGTACTTAAAAATGGGTGATTGTCAGGGTAGAGCCAAGCAGCAACCAATCGATCCGCGCCACCTCGATACCCTTTGCCTAATCGCGATTGTCGCTGGCATCGGTCACGCTGGCGAAGACAAGCATCAGCTATCACCTATGAAAATTATCTAAAGGTTCAATTAAACTTATCAATCTGTCTTCTCTAGGTTCTCCTTATCTGGTTGCTATGCCGTTGAATCTGTGCGTGACTCGGCATGCCCGAGTGGACGGTGGATCGCGTGCTTGTATGTCCAGACGAGTGAAGACCGATGACGGGTAAGAAATTGGAGAACCGTTCAGTGAACGAAAACAGTCGCTTTCTTGCACGCGTCGTCCACTTGGGTGTCACGGCGAATGCATTTCGACGACACGGGTTGCCTTGTGTACTTAGTCTTGTTGTCGCGCTCATTACGATGTTCGCTGCAGACTCGGCGATGGCCGTCGAAGAGGCCGCTGAGTTGGTTGAACGTCTACAAGATGAGCCGAGAATGCCTGTGCTGTTTCCGGTTTCCCCGTATTTCCAACGGAATGCTGAGCATCGCTGGGTGTAGATGGTAAAGCGACGGGGCCGGTATCACGGTTGGCATCACGTCGTTCGCGCGGATCAAGGGACCGCCGCCGGCTGGGAGGTTCGACGCATTCGCTATGGACTTCAAGCGGTGCTCTTTAAGGATTCCTACGTGCGCGCCGACGCCGATGCTGGCGAGCAATTCGATCCCGGGTATGAGGGGTTGGTCGATGCCTTTGTGCGCTGGGAATCCAGTGAGCAACTCTCGCTGTCCGTTGGCCGCATTGGTGCGCTCTATGCTCTACGACCTGTCCGAGGTCGGTCGCGCACCGGGGCTATTACTTCGTTTCATCCGTGACGGATGGTTGGTCCAAGGCGCTGCCTTCTCCAGCCAGGCGGTCCGAGCGTTTGGACGCTTTGACGGCGGCGACTGGCTATCTGCAAAACGTCGACGTGAATGGTATGGCTTGCCCATAGGGGAGCCAATCAGCGTGACCGCCTATCATTTGTATAGCTCGCTTAACCGCAACGACAATGTCAACAATCATTGGCATCCTATCGGCAACCTGGCCGTTACCGGCGAGGCTGGCGCATTCGTCTGGTTTTCCGAAGCCATGGCGGGCACCGGCAACGCCCCGAGCGCCATGCAATGGTACGTTATGCCGGTTTTTTACCTCTGCGATCACCTGCGCCTCGGCGCTCGCTAGACGGTGGCTATTGGTGCGGACGACTCCATCGGGGTTCGCCATCGCTATGATCTCACCGCCGAGCATGTCCAGGACGGCGGCCGAGGGAATCGTTATCAAGCGGTGTGGGGCGGCGCGGAGTTCTTTGCCACGCTCAACGATGTCACGCTGCGCATCACCAGCGGCTTGGTACGAACCAATGCAGCAGGTGGCGATAACGGGGGCGACTATCGTGGATGGACCTGGTTGAGTGGCGTTCGGATTTTCTTTTAACCGAGACGATGGCTGCCAACCGGCCACCACGGTGGGCGAAAATGGATCGGTAACAGGAGTTTTGCCAACCCAACCCTTTCCCAAAGCCGGCTGGAATGCGGTGAAACCCTCAGCCTGCAATATGCCGGGACAAATGACGTCAGCACTAAGCGTTGCATATTCATGTTTGCATCCGTTCTCAACACCAAATTGTCCGTCCCCACCTCCATCGGGAGGCGGGGACGCAAAAAACGATAGGAACGATTGATCGCCTCGAATCTCCGCTCGCCAAGGTCGTTCGTAGACGTACCCGCCAGCGGACGATGAGCGCTAATCACCTTGAAACATTTCACTTTGACGAGGTCTGCCCCATGATCGAACTCAACCGGATTGGCCGGACCGTGTGGTTCGGGTTTGCTATCGCTGCGGTTAGCTTATTCGCAACCGGCTGTCAACAATCGGCCAGTCCACCCGAGCCGGTCGATAGCCGCCAGACGCTGACGACACCGCCGACAAAAATCGATACAAGCCAACTCGACGCGACATTGCTTAACCAGACGCCAGAACCGGCATGGTGGGATGAGGATGTTGACTCGGTAGCGGACGATGTCGCAACAAAGAACGTTGCCGCAGCCGACGTGACCCGGCGACCGACCACGATACAGGCAAACGACGCTTGGATCGACGAACCAACGGCAAGTCCATCGCGCGACACTAACTGGCTCAACGCTGAGCCAGCGACAACGAGTGAAACCGTGGATGTCGGTGATCCCGCACCCGATCTGGCCGTGGAAGACGTCAGCGACACCGACCAAGACGCACTACCGGATCGCTGGGAAGAGCGGTTTGGCCTCATTGTCGGCGAACGGGATACCCTTGCCGATCCCGACCGCGACGGGCTAAATAATCTTGCCGAATGGTTAAACGGTGCCATCCCGGATAACCCAGACAGCGATAGCGACGGTATGCCGGACGGTTGGGAAGTGGACCAACACTTCGATCCGACCGATTTCAACGACGCCATTGCCGACAGCGATGGCGACGGCTATTCCAATTTTAGCGAGTACCAGGCGGATACCGACCCGCACGACGCGAAGTCGCCTTGAAACGAGGTTTGGCTATAGGCCCGCCAATAGGTCATCCATTGGGATGACGCCAGGCATTCCCGTCGGTGGGATCAGGCCAAAATGCCGATAGGCGATCGCGGTAGCCACTCGCCCACGCGGCGTGCGCATGAGAAAGCCTTGTTGAATCAAAAAGGGTTCGAGCACGTCCTCGATGGTGCCGCGCTCCTCGCCAATGGCCGCCGCCAAGTTATCGACACCAACCGGACCACCGCCGAATTTATGAATGACGGCGCCGAGCAATCGCCGATCCATGATGTCGGAAAAGCCT
>CAZWQC010000318.1:0-3626 GCA_964635785.1 uncultured Ectothiorhodospiraceae bacterium | reverse complement strand
GGCGAAATTCGGAATTCCTCTGAAATAGAACCGTTCACCTTCGGTAAACACATCGCCGATGCGAATCGTCCCGTGATTGTGAATACCGATGATGTCGCCGGGATAGGCACATTCGAGATGGTCCCGTTTCGACGCCAGAAACGATAGCGCGCCACTGACCTTGACGTCTTTCTTCAACCGTACCTGATGAAGTTTCATGCCGGGCGTGAACGTTCCCGAACAAACCCGAAGAAAAGCCATGCGATCACGGTGCTGGGGATCCATGTTGGCCTGTACTTTGAACACGAATCCGGAAAAACGCGCTTCCAATGGTGCGACTTCGCGTTGGTCGGTCTCCCGCGGCAACGGCGATGGCGCATGTATAACGAAACTCTCCAGCAATTCGGCCACACCGAAGTTATTGATCGCCGACCCGAAAAACACCGGGGTCTGCTCGCCGAGACGATAGGTCTCGGTCGCAAAGACGTGACTGGCACCCTTGACCAATTCAATTTCCTCGCGGAGCTCGTCGGCCTGATCGCCAAGTCTTTCGTCCAATTGCGAATTATCCAGCCCCGCAATAAGCTCCCCTGCATGCACCCGATCACCTTGCCCTGGTTCGTACAAATGGACCTGGTCAGCTAACAAGTGATAGACGCCACGAAAACGTTTCCCCATCCCGATCGGCCAGGTGACCGGAGCACACTGAATCTTGAGTACATCCTCGATTTCATCGAGCAACTCGATGGGTTCTTTGCCTTCGCGATCGAGCTTGTTGACAAACGTCATGATCGGTGTTTTGCGCAGGCGGCAAACCTCCATCAGCTTAATGGTGCGCTCCTCGACCCCTTTTGCGGCATCGATGACCATCAACGTCGAATCCACTGCCGTGAGGGTACGATAGGTATCCTCGGAGAAGTCCCCGTGACCCGGCGTATCGAGGAGATTAACCACCATGTCGTTGTATGGAAACGACATCACCGACGAGGTGACCGAGATTCCCCGTTGTTTTTCCAACTCCATCCAGTCGGAGGTGGCGTGCCGCGCCGCCTTACGCCCTTTGACCGTGCCCGCCAATTGAATCGCCCCACCGAACAGCAAGAGCTTTTCGGTGATCGTCGTTTTACCGGCGTCCGGGTGAGAGATAATCGCAAACGTCCGGCGCCGGTTGGTTTCCTGTGCAAATGAATTCATGACCCGTCAATAAATCTCCACGAACAATCGACCATGGGACCGATCGAAGGAACGTCAGCCGACCCGTTTCGATGTCGATCCATTTCCAAAACAATCCGTTTCGAACGACAGTGTTGGTGCCCCTGTATTGATCACTGTCATCGTTTTCGTGATTGCTCCCACTACGTAAGTCATCCCTCCAATAAGAGCATGGGGATCGAAGATACTCGCCCCCTGACACAGCGGCAATCATCAATTACATTTGCAACATTTGATTCCACCAGAAAACGAACCAATTTCCGCTTGTCTTAGCTTGACACCTTCTCGAAACTATCCAGCATGACCTGATAATCCAATACCCGCCCGCCAGCAGCCGCTTTCAACTCACTCGCCAATTCGGCATCACGCGCAACGAGTTGGGTACGAATACCTTGATAACGCAGTTCGTTCACCATCGGCGCAAAGTCGCCGTCAGCCGCAAACAGCACCAAAAAATCGGGCCGCAAGCGCAGTGACGTGGACAACGCAGCGATCATCAACGCCTGGTCGTCGGATTGTTTGTAACCACCGTCGGGTAGCGGTTTCGCAGGCGCGCGGATCACGCGAACCCCAAGCTGAGACAATGCGAAGGCCTTGTTGCGGTGTTGCAAGACAACGCTAGCCAACGCTTCCGGACTGTCGTCTTCGGGAACACGCTCGACCACCGTGGCCAAACATTCGATCACATCGACGCCAACGTCGCGCCCGATTTCCTGGATGATCTCGGCAACGGGCAAATAACGAAAACCGAGACTTTTTGCGATGCGTTCGGCATAGTTCGTATCGATCGCAATCAATTTTCTCAAAACACTCATGGATTTTGCGCTTTTTCGGTTATTTCTTACTCGGCTTGGCTAGGCCAATGGCTAGCGATTAAGCCATGACAGGCTTCAAACAATGTGTTGGCATCCTGCCATGGATTCCTTTTTGCTCCTCGTTTCATGGACCGCCGCGGCAGTGGGCAAGCCAACGATGAGAGGACGATAACGCGATATCGCTAGCAAGAACACGGCTGGCACCATCCAATAGCCAATTAGCAGTCTACCCTTTTCCTTGACCCAAGTCACCTTGCAGTTCGACATTCCAACGCAGTATCCATCGTTGCATAGGTTCTTGCGTCCCTTCCCCCCGTGGGAAAAGAAACGCCAGAACTGATTCTGGGAAAACTTATGCAACAATTAATGCATTGGGAACGATAGCCATTCACGAAGGCAGGTCATCGATGCACGACGATACCCTACTGGCCGAGGCTCGGGCCCTCGGCGATTGGTTGCTACCGCGCGGTTGGCGTTTGGCCACCGCCGAGTCTTGCACGGGCGGATGGATCGCAAAAACCATCACCGATTTGGCCGGCTGCTCGACGTGGTTCGAACGCGGCTGGGTCACCTATAGCAATGCGGCGAAACAGCAAGACCTCGGTGTATCGGGCGAGACCATCGCTGAACATGGTGCTGTCAGCGCACAAACCGTGGTGGCAATGGCCATCGGTGCGATTGCCCGCAGTAGGGCAAATGTCGCCGTTGCTGTGAGCGGTATTGCCGGACCGGCCGGTGGTAGCCCCTACAAGCCAGTCGGAACGGTCTGGCTCGGGTATGCGACCGACGCGGGCACCACGAGCAGTGAGCATCTACTGCTGCAAGGAGACCGCGCCACCGTTCGCCAGCAGGCAGTCCAACAGGCCTTGTGCGGGTTACGGCAATGGCTTGACACCCATGCCGGGTCATCCAGGTGACGCTGCATCCAACCACGCCATGATCGTGGCGTATAACGCATCGTCCACCAGCGTTCGCGCCGAGACAAGTAACGCCTGGGCGCGGTCGACATCCCCGCTGCATCACGCCTTGAATGCTCGGTCGGCCAAATCCATCGCGTTTGCCTCAAGCGCCCACAACAAACCGAGTCCCATACCGCAGCGGCGGCAGGTTTTTGCGCCGGGGTCACGGGCCTTGCAGTTCGGACAGGTTGTCATCGGCCAGCTTGGTTAGGACTCAAGGTAAAACAACAAATCGGCCAACGCTTCCATGCTTTGTTGCAAGGCATTGGTATCCTCGTTCGCCAAGGCCGCGCACTCCTTCAATGAGATTGATCAAGAAGGTCAGAGCTCATGCAACGATTGACGATGGAAGGGTAGTGACTCTCAAGGGACGAGGAGCGCCGGATTGGTGACGACGAGTTCTCGCCCATCGCTTGCCAGAAACTGCACGGTTTGAGCTTGCAATTCGGTGAATGCTTGTAATGCTCGAACCGGATCGGTTTCGCCAGCCGCGGTTGTTGGCAATAGTAGCGACGCATGATGACCGGCGGTCAGCCGGGTCGCCGCACGCAAACCGTTTCCGGTGGCCGTTGTTGCCGTCGTCAACACGTCCAATCCCATCGCTGCCAGCAAAGGATCGGTGCCCGCCGTCGGCCAGGCCACGACCCGCGCGCCCTCGGCC
>CAZWQC010000317.1:0-3630 GCA_964635785.1 uncultured Ectothiorhodospiraceae bacterium | reverse complement strand
TGAACTGAGTAATTTCCATCCCGTTGAGCCAGACTTCCCAGCCCAACCCCCAGGCTCCGAGCGTGGGCGATTCCCAGTTGTCCTCGACAAAGCGAATGTCATGCACCAAGGGATCGAGACCGAGACTCGACAGCGAGGCCAAGTACAAGTCTTGAATATTGAGCGGCGAGGGCTTGAGCAGCACCTGAAACTGATAGTAATGCTGCAGACGATTGGGATTTTCCCCGTAACGCCCATCGGTCGGCCGCCGCGACGGTTGCACGTAGGCTGCCCGCCAAGGTTCCGGACCGATCGCCCGCAGGAACGTCGCAACATGGAAGGTGCCCGCACCGACTTCCATGTCATAGGGTTGCAGGATAACGCAGCCTTGCGCGGCCCAGTAGTTCTGCATGGCGAGAACGAGGTCTTGAAACGTCGAGATGGGTTGATTTGGCATGGTCGGTCATGGTTGAAAATCAGCGCCCAGTATACCGAGTGTCTCCGAGCGGAGATAGTCGGTCCCGTCGAGGTTGGTGGATTGTGGGACGATCGTTGCAGCCTTGTCACTAAGAACCATGCATTGCGTTGGCGGATGCGCTTTTGCTGATCCGGCCGAAGACGACGCATTTAACAACTGCCGTTGGGATATTGGGGCTTTGCGGATTAACGGTGACCTGTTGCAGACTTGGGTTGATCACCAAGTCCATATCTTTTAATGGGATAGCACCCAACAACACCGAGTCTCCCAATACCAAAGCGCCCGTAAAGCAGTTCCGGTTGTCGCAGTGAATTTGAATTGCGCCAACATAGGGAACGAGGATTCTCTTACCTTGTGCGGTGGTTACCTCTCGCTTCTCCAGTTCACTTAGGTTGAGCTGGAGAACGATATGCTCTGGTATAACATAGCGTCATGGCCCCCGTGTCGACCAACGCCTCGGTCTTTACGGGCTTCAAGGACGAATCGCGTGGATTGATCAGCTCAATATCGGTGCAGATCAGCCCCATTTCATTTCCCCACATTGATGATTGGCGATAGATCGTTTCATTCAGTTCTTGCATCCGCCACCCGGCAGGGGGAGGCGCAAGCACTTCGCAACGATTGACGCCTGCCTACTGCAGATGCGCGGGTAGGAGATAGCAAGCAGACGGATCCGTTGTCGTGGTGCCCCCTATCCCGCCACCTAAAGCGAACTTCGTTCCCGCAGATACTCGCCAAGCGCCTCAGCACTTAACGGTCGGGCGAACCGATAGCCTTGCCCGACTTGGCAACCCTCGTTGAGCAGGAACTCGTGTTGTGCGACGGTCTCGATCCCTTCGGCCACCACGTCCAAACCAAGACTGCGCGCCATCGCGACGATGGCGCGGGCAATCGCCGCATCGTTTTCGTTGCCGGGAATATCCGCAACGAAGGAGCGGTCGATCTTGAGCTTGGTGACAGGAAATTGTTTCAGATAGGCCAGCGACGAATACCCGGTACCAAAATCGTCGATGGCGACTTTGACTCCCGTCTGGCGCAGTTGTTTGAGCGCACTGATCGTCTGCTCGGGGGCCCGCATAACGGTCGATTCAGTCAGTTCCAACTCGAGATGATCCGGTGGCAGTCCGGTTTGTTCCAAAACGCTTTGCACTTGCCGTACCAGGTCGGGTTGCTCAAATTGCTTGGCCGATACATTGACGCAAATCAATGCGGTGTCGGCAATCCGATGGTGGTCACGCCAACCGACCATTTGCAAGCAAGCGGTGCGCAAAACCCATTCACCGATTTTCACAATCATACCCGTGTCCTCGGCTAGGGGGATGAAGCGTACGGGTGAAATCATGCCCATCTGCGGATGCTGCCAGCGCACCAACGCCTCAAGACCACAAAGACCCCCGCTGACCAGATCAACTTGCGGCTGGTAGTGGAGCACCAACTCGTCGCGTTCCACCGCCTGGAATAGGCTGGCCTCCAAGATCATGCGATCGACGGCTTTGCTGGTCAATTCCCGCGTGTAGTACTGGCAGCGATTGCCGCCCTCGGCTTTGGCCTGGTGCAGCGCGGTGTTGGCATTGCGCAACAGCTCCTCGGCGGTATGAGCATCGTTCGGGAACAAACTGATACCGATACTGACGCCGAGCACCAGACGGTGTCCTTTCAGATCGAACGGCATTCGGAAAACATCAAGCACCCGTTGTGCGAAGGGTGCCGCTTCGTTGGTCCACATCATTGGCTTGGCAATGATGCCGAACTCGTCACTGCCAAGACGACCCAGCGTTTCGTTACGACCGAGTAAGTTTTGCAGGCGCTCGGCAACTTCCTTTAAGATGACGTCCCCTTCCTGATGGTCGAAACTCTCGTTGATTTGTTTGAAACGATCGATATCGACGAGCAACACGGCTAAAAACCGACCGCTGCCACGAACTTGTTGCAATGTTGCACTCAGCCGGTCCACGAACAGCAAACGGTTCGGCAAGCTGGTCAGCAGATCGTATTGCGACAGATGCAACCGATTCAGCTCGCTGGCTTTGAGTTCCTCGGCCAGCGCCAAATGGTCGGTAATATCCCGCTGAATCTCGATCACGCCGGTAATTTCGTCAGTGTCATTACGCAAGGGCGTCACCTTCACCTCGAAGGTCCGCATAAGTCCGTCGCGACCTTGCCGTTTGTGCACCACCTTACCGGGATGTTGTTGGCTCAGTGCGCGCCGATGCGGACAGGGTCGGTTGACCTCGGCACAAGGTGACATGCTGTTGTACACCAATTGATGGCACTTGATCGGTTCGGCGGTGGTCGCTAGCGTCGCCGCGAGATCACTCGCCGCCCCGTTCATGCGAATGACGTTATAGTCCGCATCGATCACCATCAGTGGATCATCGATGCCATCGATCACGTTCTGCAAAAACGCGCGTTCGCGTTTGAGCGCTTGGTCCCGAGATTCCACTTTGGCGGCCATCCGATTGAACGCCATAGCGAGTTCGGCCAATTCGTCGTGGCCTTGCCAGGGCATCCGTTGCTGGTAATCACCCTCAGCGAACGCCTTTGTGGACGCAGTAATGGACACGATTCGGCGCACCACCAAGCGCTGCAACACGATACCACCGGCCACGAACAGCACGGCGAATACCAACGCTTGATCGCCCATGGCGTGCAGCCATGTCTGCCGGACCCGCTGGAGCAGTCGCTCGGTCGGAACACGCGCGCTGAAAACGCCGTACAGCTCACCTTCGCGAGCACCCGCCCCCACAGCGGTTGCTGCCGCGTCGGCGCCCCTAGCGGCTAGGTCACCGTGACAAGGCAGACAATCGGCGCGGATTCGGATCGGGCAACTGTAGTGGAAAACGGCTCGGCCGTACTCATCGCGGGTTGCCACCAGACGCTCGGTCGCCGTGGGCTCCTTCTCGAAGGCACGCACTGCCGCGGTTTCGATTGCCGTTGGGGGATTCGACGCGTTCTGCACGTCACGCCTGACCACGCGAAACTGCAGTGGCGTGTTGGCCAAATACGGAAGAACGGTCGAAAAAGGGTCTGGAGTCAGCGGGAGAAAACCTGCCGCCGACTCGCTGCTGGCGCGCGGTCCCTCCCGGTAATACCACGCATGCGTGGCCAGCAGCGTGTTCTGCAGGCTGTGCCCCTGATGGCGCAGATCGCCGAGCAAGTTACGGCGAATGGCA
>CAZWQC010000316.1:0-3650 GCA_964635785.1 uncultured Ectothiorhodospiraceae bacterium | reverse complement strand
AAAAACACAACCTCGTCTTGATTGGCGACCGAATCCGCGAACGTATTCACGACATCGAGCATTTCCCGACGGCGCAGATCCGAACCGTGAGTCACTTCATAGCCGAGATCCCGAAGTTTTCCAGCCACGGCATCAGCGTCGGCAACGGCATTTTGGAGCTTTGGCGCATGCCGATAAGCATCATTGCCGATCACTAGTGCGAGCCGACTACCCCGAGCATCGTCGGTCGCTTGCGTCAGCCGGGCAGGCTGCTCCACTGGCTCGTGTTTCACTGTTTGCGTACAGCCAACAGCAAGCCAGGATAAGATAAGAAGTAGGGATATCAACAATTTGAATGGGTGGCGCATAGCAACTCCATGACAATGTCCAAAAGCCAGCATCACGAGCGGAGAAGTATATGAGAGAGGACGACGTTTGTCGAGCATAATTGACCGCTGATGCCGTGTTTTTTTTGTTACACGACCACCAAGGGACTGGTTAGTTCGCTTCGCAATCGATCAGCACACCATATATATAATAGCTCTCCTCTCCGCCAGTGCAACGAGATACCTAGGCGCCACATGCCGATCTCGGTGCCAGCCTTTGCCGACAATCCTGCCAACAAGACATCAATGCCCGACGCGATCCATGCGCGTGGCTCAGAAATGTCAAACTTTACAGAGGCTTCCTAACGTGGCCTACCCGGACCACCAACGAAGCAGGAATTGGTCACGATTGCGGCCATGGCCACACGACTCACACCAAGCGAATGAGTTAACCCACCCTTCCATGCGCTTAAAGACGGCGCCAAAATCTTCACCTTGCTTTTGTCTGAAGCGACCATAACGTCATATCCTTGGCGCCAACTTGTTGACTCTGGCCTCCGTTGACTGTCATTATACTGGCAATGCCTTTCTCACACAGATGGGGCACTACGGTCGGTTACATTCCCGGCATCCATCGCGCCCGACATGCCCAACGCACGCGTGGGTTGCACGGCCGCAATGATTCGCTTCGCTTGAATCGTCGTTCCTTAGCGCAACAGTCAATTTCCGCAACCGCTCAAGCGCGGCCTTCAACCGCGGGCAAAACTGCCAACAACGCCTGGATCAACGCGACGGGGTCGAGGGGCTTGGCCAGATACCCATTCATCCCGGCTTGCCGACAGCGTTCCCGATCATCGGCCATGACATGAGCTGTCAGCGCGATGATCGGAATATTCGGCTCCAGCACACCGAAGGTCCCCGCGCGAATCATCCGCGTCGCACTGACACCATCGACACCGGGCATTTCCAAATCCATCAACACAACATCAAACCGAGCGTCTTGCATGCACTCGATCGCCTCGTTGGCACTGCCAACCGCCGTGGCGAGTACACCGAGCTTCTTTAGAATCCCAGTTGCAACCACTTGATTGACGGAATTGTCGTCCACCACCAAGACCGCGATCGAACGGTGTCCCAAATAAGCCTTCAGATCCTCACGCATCCCGGCTAAATCGCGAGTCGTCGCGCCCCGGTCAGCGGATTTTTCCTTCGATTGACGCAAGTAGACCGTAAACCAGAACTCCGAACCCTGACCAAACAAACTATTCACCCCGATCTCACCGCCCATCAATGCCGTCAATCGCTTGGAAATCGCCAATCCCAGCCCAGTCCCCCCATATCGTCGCGTCGTCGCTGCGTCAACTTGGGTGAAGTTTTCAAACAAAGCCGATTGCTTTTCCTGGTCGATCCCGATACCCGTATCGACGATGACAAATCGCAAGCCCAGCAGATCATCATGCTGCTCAACGACATCAGCCACCAAACGGACAAAGCCTTCATGGGTGAATTTGATCGCGTTGCCTCCCAGATTCAACAACACCTGCCGTAAGCGGCCAGAATCGCCAACCACCATCGCCGGCACCGCAGCCGCCACTTCACTGTAAAATTGCAGACCTTTGTCCTGAGCCATACCCTGCATCACTAGCGCAAAATCCTTGAGCAACGCCCGCAAATCGAAGTCCGACACCTCCAGCTCCAATTTCCCGGCTTCAATTTTGGATAAATCAAGAATATCGTTGAGCAAGATCAATAAGGCTTGCGCGCTGCTATTGATCGTTTCCGCATACTGCCGTTGCTCCGCTGTCAACTCGGTTTGCAACAACAATGCGTTCATGCCAACCACGGCGTTCATCGGTGTTCGGATTTCATGACTCATCGTCGCCAAGAACTCGCTTTTCGCGGCATTTGCCTTTTGCGCACGCGCGGCCAGTTCTCGCGCCAGCGTGGTTTGCTGCTGCAACGCCTCGTTGGCAAGCTTAAGCTGTGCTTCCGTTCGTTTGAGTTCACTCAAATCCAACGCCGATGCAGCGATATACAACGGCTTACCGACATCGTCACAAATCGTGACCCCTGTCATCAACATCGGAAACTCCGTGCCATCTCGATGCATATGCCAGACTTCCGTGGGGCCGTATGAGCCAGACTCTCGATGCACTGCAATGAGCTCACGTACGATCGGCAGTTGCCGCTCACTGTGAAACAGCGCCAGATTACGTCCGATCACTTCGTCGGCAGCATAGCCATGGACACGTGCGAAGGATTCATTGACGTATGAGATGACACCATCCAAAGCAGCAATTCCCATGCCGTGAACGGCGGTATCGGTGATTGTCTTGAATTGGCGCAGCTGTGCTTCCGCTAGACGACGTTCAATCGCTTGCCCCAGGTTCGAGGCAATGGCGTCAACCAGGGCACGTTCCTCACGGAGAAACGGCCCTTCATCGGCTAACGGAAACTCGCTCAAATAAATGACCTCGACTCGACCACGCGCGACCCGTTGGACCAGAATCTCGCTGGTCAGTCGCCAAGTCGTTTCCGCCGCCGGACCACTTACATACACAGCACTGTCGAAAATGATCTTCGCCAAGGTGTGCTCTGGATACTGCCAACCCGAGGGAACCAGCTCAACAACCTTTTGCAACAGGACATTCTGATCCGGCTCGCATTGAATCACCGTCGTGATTCGATACAAGCATTCCAGCTCTTTGACGCGTTCACGCAAATCGTGCAGGATCCGGTGGCGTTCGCTCATATCTCGCGAGGTGGTCAACGCGACACTACGCGCTCCCCAGCGCAACAACCGGGTATGATTCTCCACCGGAACACGGCCACCATCTTTGGCTAAATGAACCGTTTCGAAGCGAACGTAACCGTCACTCGCAAGCAATGGCAACACACTGACGCGAAGCCGCTCGAACTCCATCGCATCATGGACGTCTCGCAGGGCTAACTCACGCAGCTCCGCCAAGCCGTATCCCAAACGTTTACAGGTTGTCAGGTTTCCATCCAAAAAGCGACCGGGCAACCGATCTTCATCGATTTCATTCAGGAAAACAGCATCGTCGAGATTTTCGAAGACCACACGAAAGCGCATCTCGCTCTCTTGCCGCGCGAGTTCCGCCATTTTTCGATCGTTGATGTCACTGATCACGACTCGGCTGATCGGGGTATAATCTTCCGCAAACGTCAGTGTTGTATGCACACGAGCCCAAAACATGGCCTCCGCTGTCGACAACATCCTTAACTCGTAGACTTGCGGGTTTCCGGACTCAAACAAGCGACGACGGTGGTGAAAGTCGTTGGTCTTGTCCTCAGCGAAAACATACCGACTGAACGGGCGACCAG
>CAZWQC010000315.1:0-3651 GCA_964635785.1 uncultured Ectothiorhodospiraceae bacterium | reverse complement strand
CCCGAGCAAAATGCGATCACCATCGCCGATCATGCGGTAGTCGGCGATGGCTTTGCCCGCCAGGCGGAGGATGGATTTCGGTGGTGTCTTGCCAGATGTCATGAGGCGCATGATACCCTTGGCGCAAAGCGCAAGCACACCCAAGCGTTCAACGACCGTTGTGAACGGTCATCACCGCTGGTTTGATGTCGGGGACTCATGTGATCGGCCTACTTCAACGTGTCACCGCCGCATCGGTCGACGTGGCTAACGAGCGGATCGCAGCCATCGGAGCGGGTCTGTTGGTCTTGGTCGGGATCGAGCGTGGTGACACCCCAAGCCAGGCGGACCGACTCCTTGAGCGTTTGCTCAACTATCGCGTCTTTGCCGATGAGACCGGTCGGATGAACCTCAGTGTGAGCGATATCGGCGGTGGGCTTGTGCTGGTACCGCAGTTCACCTTGGCGGCGGATACCCGCAAAGGCACCCGGGCGAGTTTTACGCCGGCGGCGCCACCGGAAGAAGGCGCTAGGTTGTTCGAGTATCTGGTAGCAATCGCCCGG
The DNA here is from genome assembly GCA_964635785.1 of uncultured Ectothiorhodospiraceae bacterium. GTDB lineage: Bacteria > Pseudomonadota > Gammaproteobacteria > CAYFSA01 > CAYFSA01 > CAYFSA01. The sequence goes on along the minus strand of CAZWQC010000315.1, from coordinate 3,109 downwards.
CAGCATCACGCGGTAGTCGGTTGTGGTCGATTTGGTGCCGATATGCAGGTCGCGCTGATCAATGACGGACCGGTGACGTTCTGGTTGCACGTACCAGCGCCCAGCGGTTGACGAGAACTCGCCGCCAGAGCAAGCGAATCTGTCGTTCACTCACCGAGACCGCTGCTTGACCAGCTGTGGTGGCTCCGGTTCATGCACTCCCGCCAACAGCTCCAATGCGGCTTCATCTCGAATCGCGATCAACTTGCGATTGACGTCGATGATGCCGGCGGATTGAAAGCGAGTGAATAAACGGCTCACGGTTTCCACGGCCAAACCCAGATAATTGGCGATATCGCTGCGGGACATGCTCAAGTTGAATTCTTGGCGCGAATACCCACGCAGGCTAAACCGTTGGGATAGACCGAGCAGAAACGCCGCCAGACGTTGGTCGGACGCCTTTTTCCCGAGCAAGGTCATGAACTGCTCGTCGGCGCAAAGACTGCGGCTCATCAACCGATAGAGCTGGTGTTGTAGGCCGGGAATCTCCGTGGCGATGTCGGTGAGCCGGTCGAACGGTAATTCGCACACGCTGGTGGTTTCCAGCGCACGGGCGGCGCATGGATGAATGTCGTCGCAAATGGCATCCAGACCCAAGACGTCGCCGGGCAGATGAAAGCCGATGACTTGCTCTTGACCGTCGTCGGTCAGCGTGTACGTTTTCATGGAACCGGCGCGCACTGCGTACACAGATGTTAACGGATCGCCGGGACGATACAGATGTTCCCCGCGTTGAAATGGCCGACGTGGTTTGACAATACTCTCCAAGTGAGCGAGTTCCTGTTCCGGGATACCCATGGGTAGGCAAAGATCGTGCAAGCTACAACTTTTGCAGGCTTGCTTGAGGCTGGGAAGATCGACAACATTGTTCGACGACAGATCACCCATGGCAGGACACCTTCGTTTAGCTGGATTGGCGTCATTATCGGTTGTTTGTTTGACCCAGATCAACAAAAAAGGTCATCCATGGATCGATGAGCCGCACCGACCGGTTCAGTCCAAGACGAGAACGATAGCGAATTGAGCGACTCGACGTAACCGGCGTGCAATAAGTTTCAGAACGTTTTATAGTCTCGCATTGTTTCTAGAAAAAAGGGTCGTGCCGGAATGGCCGAACGCATTGGACAGATTCATCGCAGCACGCGAGAAACCGACATTCGTCTTCGCCTCGTGTTGGGCTCCGCTGGTCGTGCGTCGCTACAGACCGGATTGCCGTTTTTCGACCACATGCTCGAACAAGTCGCCCGTCACGGCGCCCTCGATCTTGAGATTGTGGCCAGCGGCGATCTGGCCGTCGACGCCCACCATACGGTTGAGGATGTCGGCATTTGCCTCGGTCAGGCCTGCGCCGAGGCGGTGGGCGACAAACAGGGCATCGCGCGCTATGCGCATGCTTACGTGCCGCTCGACGAAGCGCTTTCGCGCGTGGTGATCGACTTGTCCGGACGGCCTGGACTCTGGTACAACGTTGATTTTCCGCGGGCGCGCATCGGCGAGTTTGATGTCGACCTGATTCGTGAGTTTTTTCAAGGTTTTGTCAACCATGCTCCGGCAACAGTCCATATCGACAATCTGCGTGGCGCGAATGCCCACCACATCGCCGAGACCATTTTCAAGGCTTTTGGCCGGGCATTGCGGGCGGCGACGACCATCGATCGCGACTTGCAAGGTGCTATCCCCTCGACGAAAGGGCTGTTGTGAACCGAGTGACGCGGAGCTGAATTGAACTGATGGAGACCATCGTTGTCGTCGATTACGGCATGGGCAATCTGCGCTCGGTCACCAAAGCCTTGGAGGCCATCGCTGGTCGTGGCCAACGGGTGCAACTCAGTGCCGATTTGTCGGTGATCGCGCAGGCGTCCCGAGTGGTGTTTCCCGGTCAAGGTGCCGCACGTGACTGCATGCAGGCGTTGGCTGATCATCGCTTGATCGAACCGCTGCGAGCGGCGGTTCGCAGCAAACCCTTTCTCGGCATTTGTATGGGTCTGCAAGTGCTGCTCGATCATAGCGATGAAAATAATGGCACGGCGTGCTTGGGTCTGTTGCCGGGGAGCGTGCGTCGGTTCGAGCCCAACTTGTGCGCACCTGGCGAACAGCGCTTGAAGATTCCCCATATGGGGTGGAACAATGTCGATCCCTGCCGACCCCATCCATTGTGGCGTGGGATTGAACCGGGGGCTCGCTTTTATTTCGTCCACAGTTACTACGTTGCGCCAAGTCAGCCGCAGTTGACGGCGGCAACCACAGAACACGGCATCGTGTTTGCCGCAGCGGTGGCGCGTGAAAATGTCTTCGCTCTGCAATGTCATCCGGAGAAAAGCGGAGCGGTGGGTTTGGCCTTGTTGGCCAATTTCGTGCAGTGGGACGGTACTGAGTAAAGAGGCTATCGGAGTCGAACGATGTTGTTGATCCCTGCGATCGATATCAAGGGCGGTCGATGTGTGCGACTGCGCCAGGGCCGCATGGAGGATGAAACGGTGTTCTCGGATGATCCTGTCGCGATGGCGGAGCGCTGGCTCGCCGCCGGCGCGCGACGCCTACATGTGGTCGATCTCGACGGAGCCGGTGCGGGTCAACCGCAAAATGCGGCCATCGTCGGCGCCATCGTCGCTGCCTGCGGCGAGATTCCCGTGCAGGTCGGTGGTGGCATTCGCGACGAAGAAGCCGTGCAGACCTATCTCGATGTGGGCGTCAGCTACGTCATCATCGGGACAAAAGCCGTCAGTGCGCCGCATTTCGTCAACGATATGTGCTTGGAGTTTCCCGGTCGCATCATCGTCGGTCTCGATGCCCGTAATGGCAAAGTGGCTGTCGATGGCTGGTCGAAACTCTCCCGACACAATCTCATCGACATCGCCGCCCGTTTCGAGCGAGACGGCGTAGCGGCCATCATTTACACCGACATCAGTCGCGACGGGATGATGGCGGGCGTCAATGTCGATTCCACCGTCGAATTGGCCCGCTCGGTCAATGTTCCGGTTATTGCCTCCGGAGGCGTCAGTACCGAAGACGATATTCGCCGTCTCTGCGCCGTCGCCGACGAGGGTGTTAGCGGGGCCATCATTGGTCG
>CAZWQC010000314.1:0-3651 GCA_964635785.1 uncultured Ectothiorhodospiraceae bacterium | reverse complement strand
CGCTCAGCGGCTTGCAGTTCGGCGCGAACTTCCTCGACCAACCGCCGCTGTTCATCGCGGGCATCGAGAAAGCGCGAGACGCGCGCCTCTTGCTCTGCCCGCTCGATTCGGGCGTGGTCGCGGACCGTGGTCAACAGCGCGTCCAGTGATTCCGGTTGAGCGGTGGCGACAGGACCACACACGACAGCCGTGACGAGCAAGCCAACGAATACCCATCTCATTGTTCGCGCTCCTTAGGTGCAGGCATCGGCAAGACCAGCAATTCCGGGGCAGCCTGCTCTTTGGCGATACGGATACCGAGATCGATGCCTTTGGCATACCGCTTCGGTAGTTCCTCGAAAGCCCCGAGGACGGGATTCCAACGCCCTTGCATGGTGCGGTCCAGACTTCGGTAAAACAGTGCCAGCCGGCCCACCCGGAGAAATTCCACGGTCCGCGATTCGCCATCGAAGTCGATCTCGCCGGTATACGTTGCCAACCGACGGCCGTAATCGAGTTCGCGTTGATAGACGGTCAAGGTCTCACGAAACACCTGCGCAGACGAGACGTCAGGGGCATACAGCCGCTCCGCCAAAGCGGTGACCGCGGTGCGGCGCTGCTCTTGCTGAAAAGGCAAATCCAGCGCCACCAGTTGACCCAATTGCTCCACCATTTCGGCCATAAACGGTGCGATCTCCGTTCGTATTGCGTCGATCGAATCAAGCTGAACCTGCAACCGCTCGATGCGTTTCTCCTGCGCTTGCGTCCGTGCCCGCAGCTCGGCGTTATAGGCTTTGAGCTGATCGCGTTGCGCAACAAAGCTGCGATACTCTTCCAGGAGACGATGGGTTTCATCGTCCAAAGCGTCGATGCGCCGCTGCATTCGAACGCTGTCCTCGGTCAGTTGAGTCTGAATCACTTCGGCCGAAAGCAATGGGTCGGATGCGCCGGCGGCGACACCGCCCACTAGCGACGCAATTCCAAGCAAACTCCATAGCAAACCGGCTAACCAAGCAATGCCATACCGACCCGAACAAAGGCAAATGTCACGCCGCTCGCAGCGGTTTGGCAGCGGCTGTTTCCCCCATTGGCGTGGGGTCGGTGAGCCGGGCAATCGGGGGAATACCGACAGCGACAGATCAGCCGACCGGCAGTCGTTTCTCACTAGCATCGAGGTCCTCGTTTTCCACATCACGTCTTGGAGTTGCGCGGGTAGTCTGGGAGCGATGACGGCATTATTCCAGGAATGATTCTTATTGGCAACAGCATTTAGATGACTTTTGTCAATTCTCTCGCGTTTCCATCGGCGATGCTCTGCACCGCTCGGACGGACGAGCAACCCCGCTTGCACTTCGAGCCAACACCTCAGCGGAAGAACAATGCCACAGCAAGTTGCACCGCTTCTCGCCGCAACCCAAAGCCTCGGTCAATCCAGCAGTAGCGCCGGGTAATCGCGCCACTGCCGGGTCTTATCGACTACAGGCCGCACATACCCATGCCGCAGGTTCCGGTACTACAAGCCGGTGCATCTGCGTTTTTCAAGGCGCCACTCTTAACCACATTCCCGCCGCCCATCAGCCGTTCCACCGGCGTATCGGCGGGGGTATCTCCGGGTACGATCCCGGCGAGTTGGCAAACGTCGCCCCAGGTTCCCAGGCGTTCGCTCATGGCATGGCGCACCTCCACGACCTGTCCGTTGGCTGCGCAACGATAGTCATAAGTTGGCATCTTTCGACTCCTCAAGTAATCTAAAACGTAGCAAAAGCACCACACACGACTCGGTGCCCAGCTTCGCTATTCTAATCAGCCCGCTGCCGGTTGCAAGCATAGGGACAACCTATGTCGAATCACCGCCGCCGCGCCCCTGAAACCACCTTCGGACGAGCCGACCGCGCGACGACCGTAACGAGACCAACGACAATTGCTGGCCTAAGTGCAGACAACAGGATGACCCATGGCGACCGACCAAAACCTCTACAAAGTCAGTTTCATCAATCAGGGCAAAGTGTTCGAACTCTTCGCCCGCCACGTCTATCAAGGTGACCTGTTCGGCTTTGTCATCATCGACGACTTGGTGTTTGGCGAGCGCAGTCAACTCGTCGTTGATCCCGGCGACGAGAAGCTGCGCCAAGAGTTCGAGAATGTCACCCGGATATTCGTACCATTACACGCAATTATCCGGATCGACGAAGTCAAGAAACAAGGGACGGCGAAGATCCGCGAACTCGGCGAAAATGTCACGGCATTTCCCACCAGCTTCTACTCACCCAGCAAGCCATCGGGCAAGTCGTAACGTTCAACCTCCCGTTTACTTCTTTTCACGATCGGGTTATTCTAGCCGTTTACCGAATTCGGAGAGGTGTCCGAGTGGTTGAAGGAGCACGACTGGAACTCGTGTATATCGCAAGGTATCGAGGGTTCGAATCCCTCCCTCTCCGCCATTAAGCCCATTAACCACTTGTTTTATCCAATCTTTCCCCGCCCACTCCTGGCGGTATACAAACGGGTAGGCTACCCCCGTTTGTTGCGGGTGTGCACGTCGAGCACACCAAGCATCGCGCCCGCTATGCAATGCAAAAGTTTGATTTCATCTGACACGCAAAGCTCAGCGCCGTGAACCGGCGAAGCGACACACGAACTCTTCGGTCATAATTGCGTCGAATGTTGCTTCCATGACTGGCCACTCACCCTTCCAATGTCATGCTCCGGTTGACCACCAGCCATTGGCAATCACGCTGGTCGTGTTAAGCACCGCCTCTCAACCGTCTCATTCGAAACCCGGATTAAACCAGCCTTAACGGATAGATCACCGCCAACGACAATCAATGCGATGCGCTTAACACCACGCCACGTTGCCCGACAGCTCGCGTTTGACTAACTTTTGCATGACGGCGTCAAGTCGCGAGCCGGCCTGCAAGCGTGCCTCTCGACCAGTCGTCAACAGTTCGATTCTGAATCGGATCATTTCTCATCCAGCGGTCCCATAAAAACCGAGAACAGGACGATTTAGCCCTCTTCCCAGTGCCGTTCGATGAAGACGTTCTCGAGTGGCTGAACGCTTGCATTCCGTCGTATGGTACGTACCAGATCGGTCGTTTCATGAGTGCTTGTCTCCCCTGCGCAGGCCCATTGCGGCGCAATAAGCCTGTCGCGCCCTACGGCCCTAGCATGTGTCCGTTGGCCTTGCTGGTACATTTATTCTCGTTATGCCGAGCCGACATTATCGTCATTTCGCCAAGGCCACCGGATCATTGGGATGCCGTGGGCTGACCATGACGGCTTGGCGGCGCGGGTCGATGATCAGATCGATGCCCGCCCAGGGAATGACGCCGAGCAGCGGTTCATCGCCAAGCACCCTGGCCATGCGGATTATCCGGCCGATATGCCTATTGCCGTTCGGGATCAAGGCCCGCTTGTTTTCCTCTAAGGCCTCCAAGATCTCGTCCTCGATCTCCATCGCCTGGACGATCTTCGGTTCCGCTAGGGCCATCCGCAAGCGGCGCAGCAGCGGCGAATAAGGCGGCGGGATCTCGGCCTCGTCGAGTTCGAGGAAATGCCGTTCGCTACCTTTGTGACTGGGATCGAATAGTTGCAGCATTTCTTCGATCTCATTGCGGCGATTGGCACTATGGCTTTGCTTGAAGTGCGACCCTGGGCCAGCCGCCCTTACCG
>CAZWQC010000313.1:0-3672 GCA_964635785.1 uncultured Ectothiorhodospiraceae bacterium | reverse complement strand
GACCAAACGTAGCCGGTAAAAATCATAACTATGGGCGCGTCGTGCATAACCGGCAAGGAAGCTGTCCGTGGCGAAAATGATGGTGCAATTGTGGCGATAGACCAATTCCGGGATGACCCGATAGTGTAGCGGTGTCGGATACAAAAAGGTGCGCACGCCGGCGACCAATGGCAACAATACCCCGGCCATAAGACCAAAGGCATGGAACATGGGCATGGCGCTCATGAGTCGGTCTTGCTGGTTGAAATCGAGCCGAGTCAAGACTTGGTGAATGTTGGCCATCAAATTGCGGTGACTGAGTACGACCCCTTTGGGTGTGCCTTCCGAGCCCGAGGTGAACAAGACGACGGCAGGACTGTCCGGATCGATGGGTCGGTTCCTCATCAGATGGCTGAGAAACCAGCGGGATAGGCCTGCAAGCCGATCCCATCGGGTGATTTGCGCCGCAAGATCCTCCAAGTACACCACGCGGTGGGTCGCTTGCAGTTGGACGATGGTGTCCGCAAGTTCGGCTCGAGTGACAAACCGGCGGGAGGTCATGATGGTTTTGATGTCGGCCGCCTGACAGGCCGCGATCCAATCCCGGACACCCTGACTGAAATTCAACATCGCCGGGACTCGGCCCGTGCTGCTCAAAGCGAAAAAGGTGATCACCGTTCCCACCGAGTTTGGCAGCATCACGCCAACCATCTCGCCGGGTTCGGTCAAGGCTTGCAACGGACGTCCGAATACCTGGATTGCGATCAACAATTGCCGATAACTTAGTGGCCCGCGGTCGGGATCCTCGATGATGGGTAATCCCCCGCCGTTGGTGGCAGCCGCTCGGCGCAATGCCAGGGCGATGGTTTGCTGGCGATTGGTCGCGGCGTACATCATTTCCGCCATGAGGGCGGTCAGTTGTGCGCCGGCAACCTCACGCCGTTGACCGCCTTTGAGGTGTTCGGGAATCTCGAGCCGTCGCGGTGGTAGTACGGTCAAGGTGATCTTGGGGAACAAGCGTCGCCGGAATTTACCGCCAAGCAGTGAGAACAGCGAAAACTGAGCACCCTCGATGCGAACGGGGACGATTGGCGCATTGGCATGGTCGGCGATCACGGCCGGACCCTCATAGATTTTCATCAATGCCCCGGTTTCGGTGATACGACCTTCTGGAAAAATGATGCAGTGTTTGCCGTTTCGAACCTGCTGGGTTAGGCGTTTGATGGCGAAGGGATTGGTGGGCAGCATCGGCAGAGCTTCGACCAAGCTCAACCAGGGTCGCACCCAAACGGTGCGAGCGATGTTGGATCCGATGGCGAAAACTGGAGTGCCGGGGAGGAAGGTCGCGAGCAATGGGGCGTCCAGAAACGACTGATGATTGGCCACGACCACGGCCCCAGCCCCGGATTGCGGAGAAGGGTAATGTTCAATCCCGCGGACTTCGACGCGGAATAGGGTTTTGAATAGCCCAACGAAGAGTCCTTTGAGCGTGGTGCGCGGCAACAGATACACGATGGTGGCCAGCACCATGACATGGCCAACGGTCGCGACCAAGAAGATTTGGGCAGTGTCCATCCCCAGCGCATACAAACCCATGGTGATGACTGTGGCCAACACGGCTAGACCGGCATTGGTGACATTGACCGCACCGAACACCCGTGCGCGTTCGGACTCAGGCGTTTGCGCCTGAATAAAGGCAAACAACGGAACCACGTATAAACCGCCTGCCACCGCAAGACCAGTGAGATCGAACAGGACTCGCCAGGCCCGTGGCTCGGCGAGAAACTGGGTCAGTCCGGCGAGTGCCGGCGCGTCGATCGGTCCGAGGGCACGACCGGCAAAGAAGAGATCAACCGCGAACAACGCAATGGCGAGGGCGGACCAGGGTAGGAACCGCAGCGAAATTTCGCCGTGCAGCAAACGATGGCAGGCTAGGGAACCGAGCGCGATGCCAATGGAAAACGTGGTGAGGAATAAGGTGACGACTTGTTCATCGGCATTGAATAGCGTTTTGGCGTAGGTCGGAAACTGAGCGAGAAAGGTCGCGGCCAACAGAAAGAACCAACCGATCCCGAGCATGGCGAGAAAGACCGGGCGGTGTGACCACGCCGTGAGGATGACCCGCCGCATCGCTTGCCAGGGATTGATGTCCAGCCTCAGATCGGGGGCTCCGACAGGTGCCACGGGAATGGCGCGGCTGGCCAAGTAGCCAACGAGAGCCAACCCGATCAAGACGACCGCGGTAAAGGTCATGCCGCCGAGCAACGTGCCAGTGATGGTGCCGATGAGTGTGGCGAGAAACATCCCGGCTTCCAACAACCCGTTGGCTCCAAGCAATCGTTCGCGGGGTTGATGTTGTGGCAGCAGTGCGAATTTGATCGGACTCATCAGCGCCGATTGCGCTCCCATCAAGAACAATGCGATGAACAAGATCATGATGTTGGTCGTCGCAAAGCCGACTGCGGCGATCAGCATGATGCCGATCTCAAAAAGTTTGAGCCGGCGAATCCAATGTGCTTTCTCGAATCGGTCAGCCAGTTCGCCACCCAAGGCGGAAAACAGCAGAAATGGTAGGATGAATAGGCCGCTGGCGAGGGTGACGAGCAGTGGACTGCCCATCGCCAAGTGATACGTGATAAGAATCAGCAATGCGTTCTTGAACAAGTTATCGTTCAAGGCGCCCAAAGTTTGGCTGGCGAACAGCGGCAAGAATCGGCGTTCGTCGAGTAACGAGAAGATGGAATCGCGCATGGGAGGTCTCCTACGTAAAAAGTGAGCGTTCACTCACTGAATCGTAGCCGTAGCGCAGCAAAAAAGCAACGCGTTGGCCTACGGTTTTTAAGCTGACCTATCGCTTCGTGGAGTTTAATGCGACACGGTTCGCGTATTCCAGCGGAGGTTATTCGTCATGGCGGCTTGCTATGCGTGCCATTGTTTGCGCGATCGGACGGGCGAACGCTTGGATTGCCGCGACCGCATCCTCGTTGTGGAGGAAGGGGATGCGGGAATGCAAACGATCTCATCGTCCTCATCGTCCGTCAATCTGGTCGCAGGTCGGCGCTATTGTGCCGGGCAGTCCGGTAATGGTAGACCAGGCGACCGATCGTCATTTGCCGGAGTTCCCCATGACCAAGTCCAACGATACGCGTGCCCGCATCGCCCGTGCCGCATTGGAGTTGTTTGTTCACAAAGGCGTACAAGCGACCACGACCCGACAGATTGCCGAACAGGCCGAGGTCGCCGAAGGGACGTTGTATCGCCATTTTGCGAGTAAAGAAGCGCTGGCGTGGGATCTGTTCATCCGCCAGCATCGGGCGTTGGGTCAGGCACTGCGTGCGGCGGTGCGCGATGCGCAAACGTGTGAAGCGAAAGTCAAAGCGATTGTCCATTGTTACTGCACCTACGCGGATGCGGATTGGACGGCCTTTGCGTATCATCTGCTTTATCAGCATCGGGAACAACCCGACGTTCCGGCCGATCCGGACACGCAGCGTCCGCCGGACTCGGACTTCCTGCTCTGGCTCGCGCTCGCCGGCCTCGAGGCGACGCAGGACGACGCCGGCGCCGTCGCCACGGTCATGGCGGACGATCCGGATCTGGACCGGATCCGCGCCGATCCCGCGCTCGCCGCGCGCGTCGCCGGCCTGCTCTGGTCCGTCTGGCCGCCGTCGCGGCGCCTCGCGGGCCTCGGCA
>CAZWQC010000312.1:0-3698 GCA_964635785.1 uncultured Ectothiorhodospiraceae bacterium | reverse complement strand
GATATCTTGTCGGCGGTGGCTCATCGGACCGAGGGGCGACCGATGACCGTCGGTTTCGCCGCTGAAACCGATCAAGTGCAGTCCCACGCCTTGGCCAAGCTCGAGGCGAAGGGGGTCGATATGATTTGCGCGAATCAAGTGGGGCAAAACACTGGCTTCGACAGCGAAGTCAACGAGCTGACGGTTTACTGGGCCTGCGGATCGAAAGCGCTGGGGCGAGATCACAAAACGATTTTGGCACGGCGCTTGATCGCATTGATCGCGGAACGTTTCCACTCGCGCGACGGTTGACGATGTGCGTTCGCGCTGGGCAGGAACGTTGCGCATGAGAACCATTCCGACGCCCGGTAACGGAGAGATGAAGTATGCCAATGGTTTTGATGATCGACAATTACGATTCCTTTACGTACAACCTGGTGCAGTACTTCGGCGAACTGGGTGCCGAAGTGGAGGTCGCGCGCAATGACCAAATTGACCTCGCCGGGATTGAAGCGCTGCAACCCGAGCGTATCGTGATTTCCCCTGGCCCCTGTACGCCAGACCAAGCCGGGATTTCCTTGAGTGTGGCACGCCATTTTGCCGCTCGGGTACCGATCCTCGGGGTGTGTTTGGGACATCAGAGCATTGGTCAGGCCTTCGGTGGGCGAATTGTCCACGCGCGTGCCATCATGCATGGCAAAACCTCGCTGATTCATCATACGGGTCAGGGCTTGTTCGCCGGGTTGCCCAATCCGTTCGAAGCCACCCGTTATCATTCGTTGGTTGTCGATTGGGCGGCTTTACCCCGTGGTTTTGACGTGACGGCATGGACGGTCTCAGCAACGGGGGAACGTGAGGAAATCATGGGCCTACAACATACGGAGTGGGCGTTAACCGGGGTGCAGTTTCATCCGGAGTCGATTTTGACCACGGTAGGGCATGATTTATTGAAGAATTTTTTGGTGCAGTGAAGGGGCGGGGCGATGGAAATGAAACCGGCGATTGCCAAAGTCGTATCGGGTTTGTCGTTATCGGCCGACGAGATGGCAAGCGTGATGCGAGTCATCATGACCGGGGGTGCCACGCCGGCGCAGATTGGCGGATTTTTGATCGGACTGCGCATGAAAGGGGAGACGGTTGACGAGTTTGTCGGCGCGGTCAAGGTCATGCGCGAATTGGCGACGGGCGTCATCGTGGATGTCCCCTATCTCGTCGATATCGTCGGGACCGGTGGTGACGGCGCCAGCACATTCAATATTTCGACGGCGAGTGCGTTCGTTGTCGCAGCTGGCGGCGGGCATGTCGCCAAACACGGCAATCGCTCCGTCTCGAGCCGTTCCGGTAGCGCCGACCTCTTGGAAGCGGCTGGGCTGAATCTCGATCTGACCCCAGAACAGGTGGCGAGGTGCGTGCGCGAAGTCGGAGTCGGCTTCATGTTCGCCCCGAAACACCATGCCGCCATGCGTCATGCGATCGGACCGCGGCGGGAAATGGGCGTGCGCACGCTGTTCAACCTGCTCGGACCGTTGACGAATCCGGCCGGGGCGCCAAACTTGTTGCTTGGCGTGTACGATGAGCGATGGCTGCGGCCGGTGGCGGAGGTGCTGTTGCGCCTGGGCATTCGACACGCGATGGTGGTTCACAGTGAAGATGGTTTGGATGAAATCAGCATCGCCGCACCCACCTTGGTGGCCGAGTGCGTCGGGGGCGAGATCGCCGAGTACCGGATTCTCCCGTCTGAGTATGGGTTGGTGTATGACGACCTCAAGGGAGTGGTGGTGAATAGTCCCAGTGAAAGTCTCGCTTTGATCCGGGCCGTGTTCGCCAACCAGCCGGGGCCGGCGCGTGACATTGTGCAGTTGAACGCTGGTGCGGCGCTTTACGTCGCGGGTTTGGTGGAGTGCTTGGAGGATGGTTTTGGGCGTGCCGGTGCCGTCATTGCCGACGGTGGCGCGGCAGCGAAATTTCAGGCGCTGATGACGATGACTCAGCGAATGGCAGAAGCGGAGTAAATCGGCATGAACGAGGTGAAGGTGAACACGCCCGATATTTTGCAACGCATAATCCAGCAAAAGGTGGAAGAGCTGGTGGATGCCAGCGAGCGTTTGAGTTTGGCGGAATTGAGCCGGCGGGTCGATGGGGCGCCGGCCGTGCGACCGTTCCTCGGCGCATTGCAGCAAGTGGTTGCGGCTAAACGCCCGGCCGTGATCGCCGAGATCAAGAAAGCTTCGCCGAGTCGCGGTGTCTTGCGGGAAAACTTCAATCCCAGGGACATCGCGCTAACGTATGCCGACCATGGCGCCACGTGTTTATCGGTGCTAACGGACCGCAATTATTTCCAAGGCTGTGCGGCCTATTTGGAACAAGCCCGGGATGCCTGTACCTTGCCGGTGTTGCGCAAGGATTTCATCATCGATCCTTATCAGGTTTACGAAGCCCGTTTGATGGGCGCCGACTGCATTTTATTGATCGTCGCTGTCCTTGGCGACGTGACGTTGCGTGAGTTGATGGAGCTCAGTCACGAGCTCGGGATGGATGTGTTGGTCGAGGTTCATGATGCCGGCGAGTTGGAGCGCGCGTTGGCCGTTGGTGCCCGGCTGATCGGGATCAACAATCGCAATTTGCGCAGCTTCGAGACGCGACTGGAGACAACGGAACAATTGGCCGGTCAGGTACCGGAAGGCGTACTGCTTGTCAGCGAGAGCGGTATCCAGAGTCGTGCGGATGTCAACCGGTTGATCGGCGTTGGTGTCGGTGCGTTTTTAATCGGTGAAACGTTCATGCGGGCCGACGACCCGGGGGTCGAGCTCGCGAGGTTGTTCGATTCGGTTCGGTTGTCGCATTAAGGGTTTTGTGATTCGGCGTCGCTTGGTGGGCGTCGCGTGGTGACCGCATCGGCGGCATTGGACAAATGCGTCGATGCGCCTTGGCTTTAATCGATGGAGAATGTTTGAGCATGTTGCGATTCGTTGCATTGGTATTGGTATTTGGCTGTGCCGTTAAGATGGTTGCTTTGGTCAACGCGGCTGAAACGACAGTGGCCGTTGCGGCAAACTTTACCGCACCGATGCGTGCGTTGATATCGGCCTTCGAGCAACAGAGCGAGCATCGCGTGAAAGCGGCGTTTGGTTCGACCGGCAAGTTGTCTGCGCAAATCAAACACGGCGCGCCATTCGATGCCTTTTTGGCCGCCGATCAAGTGCGGCCAAAACGCCTCGAGATGGAAGGCGATGCGGTAGCGGGATCGCGGTTTACTTATGCCGTCGGCACCTTAGTGTTGTGGTCGGCCGATCCGGATCGAATCGTCGACGGTCCGGCTTTACTGAAATCCGCTGAGTTCGCAAGACTTGCCACAACCAATCCGAAGCTCGCGCCCTTCGGTCAGGCGTCTATCGAAACCCTTGCAACGCTAGGGGTTGCCGATGAATTATCACCAAAATTGGTATTCGGTGAGAATATCTCGCAAACCTATCAATTCGTCGCAACCGGCAATGCCGAGATCGGTTTCGTAGCGTTGTCACAAGTCATGGCGGATGGGAAGCGAGTTAACGGGTCGATATGGGTTGTTCCGGCCGTGATGCACGCACCGATCAAACAAGATGCCGTGTTGTTGCGGCGTGGCGAAAGGAATGCCGCGGCGCTGGCCTTTGTCACCTATCTACACAGCCAGGCAGCCCAAGCCATCATTGCGGATTTTGGCTATGCCGTCGCGGCCGCGT
>CAZWQC010000311.1:0-3699 GCA_964635785.1 uncultured Ectothiorhodospiraceae bacterium | reverse complement strand
AGCGGTCTCCAAAACCGCAGGTTGGGGGTTCAAGTCCCTCCTGGCCTGCCATTTATCGTGTCGCGCTAACCTACTGTAGGATTGGTGGCCGATGATGGCAATGGTTCGTCGGCTGACAGTAAACCATGGAAGTCGCGCGAAATGTTTGAATCAACGAAAATATTGGGTCAATGGCCGAGCAAGAGAAGCAAACGCATAGTTCGACAAAAGACACGGCAAAGCTCGCCGCTTCTGTTTTGTTACTGATAACAGGCGTGGCGGGCTTTTACTATTTTGGTGATGCGTCGACGCTATATCGAGTTTTAGCAATCCTGGCCGTTGCCGGCGTAGCGGTTGCGATTGCGGCAACAACCGAAATGGGACGTGGCACGCTCGGGTTTTTGCAGGACTCTCGAACCGAGCTGAGGAAGGTTGTATGGCCAACACGTACGGAAGCAGTACAGACGACGTTGGTCGTCATCGCCGTCGTGATATTGGTTGGCATTTTTCTGTGGATCGTGGACATTTCGCTCGGTTTCGTTGTCCGCATGCTCATTGGCACGGGCGGTTGAGATGGCATTGCGCTGGTATGTCGTTCATGCCTATTCCGGGTTTGAGGGCCAGGTCAAACGGTCGCTTGATGAGCGCATCAAGCGTTTCGATGTAGCTGACCAGTTCGGCCAGATTTTGGTGCCCACGGAAGAAGTGGTTGAGATGCGGGATGGGCAGAAACGACGGAGCGAGCGTAAGTTTTTTCCGGGCTACGTGCTGGTACAAATGGAAATGAATGACACGACCTGGCATGTCGTTAAGAATGTTCCCAAAGTGATGGGCTTTATCGGTGGTACGGCGGATAGACCGGCGCCGATTTCGGAGCGCGAAGCGAATGCCATTTTGCACCGGATCGAAGAAGGGTCAGATCGGCCCCGGCCAAAAGTTTTGTTCGAACCGGGTGAAGTCGTACGCGTCGTTGACGGCCCGTTCAACGACTTCAATGGCGTGGTGGAGGAAGTCAACTATGAAAAGAATCGGCTGCTGGTGGCGGTGCAGATTTTTGGTCGGTCCACGCCAGTGGAACTTGAGTTCCATCAAGTCGAAAAAGGTTGATCGGAGCTGTGATGGCGTGGTGGAGGTTTGGTAGCTTCGTCATGTTCGGTCGATCGAACGAGTTTGGTGTTGTTCGCTAGTTTTGGGCTGTACCGCAAGGGCGGCGTTTGTGCTGTGGTTAGCAGCGAAGCAAAAGAGTATCAGGGTTAGGAGTTCGTGCATCATGGCGAAAAAGGTTCAAGCCTACGTCAAATTACAGGTTCCCGCGGGTCAGGCCAAGCCCAGTCCGCCCGTGGGTCCAGCGCTCGGCCAACACGGTGTTAACATCCAGGAGTTCTGCAAGACTTTTAATGCGCAAACGCAGACTTTGGAAGCGGGATTGCCGATTCCGGTGGTGATTACTGTATACAACGACCGCAGTTTTACATTCGTTACGAAGACGCCGCCGGCTTCGATCTTGCTTAAGAAAGCCGCTGGAATTACCTCCGGGAGTGCGAAGCCGAACTCCGACAAGGTCGGGAAAGTGACGCGTGCGCAGCTCGAGGAGATTGCGCATACCAAGCAGCCGGACTTGACCGCGGCAGATTTAGAAGCCGCGGTGCGTACGATTGCCGGCAGTGCTCGCAGCATGGGACTTGAAGTGGAAGGGGTTTGAAATGGCTAAGTTGAGCAAGCGGCGGAAGTTGTGCCGGGAAACAATCGACAAGAATAAGCAGTATTCGGTAGAAGAAGCATTCGTTCGGCTACAAGGTTTACCGCGGCTTCGCTTTCGAGAAACGGTGGATGCCGCAATTAACTTGGGTGTCGATCCTCGAAAATCGGATCAGGTGGTGCGCGGATCGACCGTCTTGCCGCACGGGACGGGCAAAGCGGTCCGAGTCGCCGTGTTCACTCAAGGTGCGAATGTCGACGTTGCCCGCAATGCCGGCGCCGATTTGGTGGGATTGGAAGATCTTGCTGAGCAAGTCAAAGGCGGAACGATCGATTTCGACGTGGCCGTGGCCACTCCCGATGCTATGCGCGTCGTGGGTCAGCTTGGGCAGATTTTGGGTCCACGGGGGTTGATGCCTAATCCGAAAGTCGGAACCGTGACACCGGATGTGGCTACGGCCGTGAAAAACGTCAAGGGCGGTCAGATTCGCTATCGGACCGACCGGGCGGGGATTATTCATGCTCCCATCGGCAAAGTCGACTTCGAAGTGAGTGCGTTGTCCGCAAATCTTGGCGCGCTCGTAGCGGACCTGATCAAAGCCAAACCCGCGAATGCCAAAGGCGTCTATATGCAACGCGTTACCGTTTCGACCACCATGGGACCCGGTGTTTTCGTTGATCAGTCGAGTATTCCCGCCTAGGATATTGACCAGCGTTGGCCGCAAATGGAGAAAAAAGACAACTTACGGTGATACGCACAAATTGTTTGCAGCATCTGCTGCCGGGTGGACAGTGTACATCCGGTTTTTTGTGTTTGCTGTAATAGTAAGACTTTGCGTCGTTGCCGGCTCGTCTGGCAACCGTCAAAGACCGTGGGTGCTGGTTTCGGCAAATGCCGGGAATCGGCTTAATGCTGTTGCCCACGCAGACGGTGTATTCGAAACATTATCTCGTGTTCAGAACACCGTTCCTTAGGGAAGTTTACGACTTCCATCATTTTAGTCGTTTTGATTATGAACCGCAAAGCATTTTTCGCCAATGAGGTTTTCGGTCCGAGGGGTTGCTACCTTTCGGCGAATGTTGACGATGGCCGTGCGTTGGTCTGAAAAATGCCGTCTTGGGTGGCAATGAGGTTCGGTCGGTGTGGCAACTGACGCGATCCAGGTGATGCAATCATGTGCCGAAGCTGGTCAGGCGGGGATTAGTCATGAAGGGGAGGAAAATTCCGTATGCCACTTGATTTGGACGGGAAAAAGCGTGTTGTGTCCGAAGTGGCGGCAGTAGCGCAGTCGGCTCAATCGCTGGTGGCCGCAGATTACTGTGGATTGACTGTCGAGGAGATGACCGAGCTGAGAAATCAAGCACGGGCAGCGAATGTTTACTTGCGTGTCGTGAAGAACACGCTGGCGCGTCGCGCGGTGGCCGGAACCGGCTTCGAGTGTGTGGGGAGCCGTCTGAAAGGACCGTTGATACTCGCGTTCTCGCGGGAGGAGCCTGGTGCGGCCGCGCGTTTGCTCAAGACATACGTCAAGGCTCACGAGAAGCTTGAGGTAAAAGTGCTCGCTATTGTCGGCCATGTTATGGAGCCGTCGGATCTGGATCGGTTGGCCAGTATGCCGACACGTGAAGAAGCGCTAGCGACGCTGCTTGCTGTGATCCGAGCACCTTTGGACAAGTTTGCAAGGACACTCAATGAGGTACCCGCCAAGTTCGTGCGGACCTTGGCGGCCATTCGCGAGCAAAAAGAGCAGGCCTAGCCTACCGGTTTGGTCATGAGATGTCGCGGGCCACAGGTCGCTACTGGTCTTGGCTAGTGAACCGTTACAGTTGCGCCGGTGGTGCTGAAACCGGCCAGTGTTTTGATTAAAGATTATCGAGTTGGAGCGTGATAGCGATGGCAGTATCGAAAGAAGAGATTTTGGACACGATTGCCAGTATGACGGTCATGGAGATCGTTGATTTGATTTCCGCGATGGAAGAGAAATTCGGTGTGACCGCAGCGGCTGCAGTGGCCGCTGCGCC
>CAZWQC010000310.1:0-3721 GCA_964635785.1 uncultured Ectothiorhodospiraceae bacterium | reverse complement strand
GGCATCATGCCACGCAGCCGTTCCCCAACCGCCTCGATCGGTTGCTCGGCCGCGCGCCGTCGTTCGGCTTTGAGCCGTGGCGCACCGGCCTGGTTTTCCAAAATGAACTCTTTGGCGAAGCTGCCGGTTTGGATTTCCTGCAGCACGCGGCGCATTTCTGCTCGGGTCTGTTCGTTGACGATGCGTGGACCACGGGTAAAATCCCCGTACTCCGCCGTATTGGAAATCGAATAGCGCATGTTGGCGATGCCACCTTCGTAAATCAAATCGACAATGAGCTTGACTTCGTGCAAGCATTCGAAGTACGCCATTTCCGGCGCATAGCCGGCTTCGGTCAAAGTATCGAACCCCGCTTGGATCAATGCCGTCAATCCACCGCAAAGAACGGCTTGCTCACCGAACAAGTCCGTTTCGCATTCTTCCCGGAAAGTGGTCTCGATGATCCCGGCCCGACCGCCACCATTGGCGACGGCATAGGCCATGGCTTGTTCCCGCGCTTGTCCGGTGGCATCTTGATAGACAGCAATCAAACTCGGTACCCCACCCCCTGCGACATAGGTCGAGCGCACCAAATGTCCGGGACCTTTCGGCGCAATCATGATGACATTTAAGTCCGACCGCGGTTCGATTTGGAGAAAGTGGATATTGAAACCATGGGCAAACGCCAACGCTGCATTTTGCTTCAAGTTCGCTTCGATTTGATCGCGGTACAGTGCCTTTTGATGTTCGTCCGGCGCCAACATCATGACCAAATCAGCCTGTTTGGCGGCATCCTCGACGCTCGCGACCGCAAGACCGGCCGCTTCGGCTTTGCTCCAGGACTTCGAACCGGGCCGCAATCCGACTACGACATCCATGCCAGAATCCTGCAAATTGTTCGCATGCGCGTGGCCTTGCGAACCGTAACCGATGACCGCGATCCGTTTGCCTTGCAAAACGGATAAATCGGCATCTTTGTCATAATAGACATTCAACATAGTACACTTCCTACTCGTTATCGTTGGAGTCTGATCGACTGGCACCCGGTGCCGCATGACACCGGGGTCGATCGCTAAGAATCAAAAATGCAAGGGCCAAAACGGCGCGTTTCGATGTCGTTCAACGCCCTCGGCCGCAACCACTCCAAGGGCATCGGCGAAGCGACGTGAGACGTGAACCGTCACCGTCGGCAAGCGATACCCAAGTGTGCTTATACCTTTAACATCACTTCGCCACGGGCGATCCCCATGGCGCCAGAGCGAACCACCTCTTTGATCTCCGAGTCCCCGAGCGCGGTCAAGAAGGCGTCCAGTTTATCGCGGGTACCGGTGAGCTCGATCGTAAAGCTCGTGGGCGTCACATCGATGATACGTCCTCGAAAGATATCGGACAGCCGCTGGACTTCATTGCGGTGATCGTTTGCCGCCCGCACCTTGACCATCATCATTTCCCGCTCGATATGCGGATTTTCGGTCAGATCAGTGAGCTTCACCACATCGATCAGCTTGTTCAACTGTTTGGTGATTTGCTCGATGATCTGCTCGTTGCCGCTGGTCACAATGGTCATGCGCGACAGGGTCGGATCGTTGGTTGGCGCGACCGTGAGCGATTCGATGTTGTAGCCACGGGCGGAAAACAGCCCGGCAATACACGACAAGGCGCCCGATTCATTTTCAACGAGCAGCGATAAAGTATGGCGATGTTCTTCTGTCACGGGACTTACACCAAGATCATCTCGTTTTGGCCCGCACCGGCAGGGACCATGGGATAGACATTTTCGGAACTGTCGGTAATGAAGTTCATAAAGACCAGACGATCGCGCATCGCCAAGGCTTCCAGCAAGGCCGCCTCGACGTCCTCCGGTTTTTCGATACGCATGCCCACATGGCCGTAGGCTTCAGCTAGCTTGACGAAATCCGGCAACGCCTCGACATAGGAATGCGCGTAACGGCCTTGGTAGAAAAACTCTTGCCATTGCCGCACCATGCCCATGTAGCCGTTGTTGAGCAAGACCACTTTGATCGGCAAGGAATATTGGTAACACGTGGCCAACTCTTGAATGCACATTTGAATACTGGCCTCGCCGGTAACACAAGCGACGGTGGCATCGGGATGCGCCATTTGCACCCCCATCGCCGACGGCAAGCCAAACCCCATGGTGCCGAGGCCACCGGAATTGATCCAGCGATTGGGTTTGTCGAAACCGTAGAATTGCGCCGCCCACATCTGGTGCTGGCCAACGTCGGAACAAACGAAGGCATCGCCGTTGGTGACGCGATGCAGCGTTTCCAGCACGTATTGCGGCTTGATGACAGTTGCGTTGCGGTCGTACTTCAAGCAATCCATGCCGCGCCATTCATCGATCTGTGCCCACCAATCCTTGAGCTTATCTGAGCTCAGCGGTTGCGCACTGTCACTGAGCAAGGCCAGCATAGTCTGCAATACAAACTTGACATCGCCAACGATGGGAATGTCGACTTGCACATTTTTCGAAATGGACGCCGGATCGACATCGACATGGATAACCCGTGCCCGTGGGCAAAATTTTTCGATATTGCCGGTCACACGGTCATCGAAACGCGCGCCGATCGCGATCACCAAATCGGCGTGATGCATCGCCATGTTGGCTTCATAGGTTCCATGCATACCAAGCATGCCAAGAAAATGTCGATCCGAGGCTGGAAATCCACCAAGCCCCATCAACGTATTGGTAATCGGAAAGCCCAGCCGCCGGGTGAGCTCGGTTAGGGCGTTTGCGGCACCACCGAGAATCACCCCCCCTCCGGTATAAAGAATCGGTCGTTCAGCGCTTTGCATCATTTCCAACGCGCGCTTGATTTGACCGGCATGGCCTTTGACCACCGGATTGTATGACCGCATCGTAATTTGTTCCGGGTACTCGAACGTCGTGCGGGCGGCGGTCACGTCTTTCGGGATATCGACAACGACCGGGCCCGGACGTCCGGTACTTGCGATATAGAACGCACGCTTGATGGTCAGGGCCAAGTTGCGCACATCCTTGACAAGGAAGTTGTGTTTGACGCACGGTCGGGTAATACCGACGGTATCGACCTCTTGGAAAGCATCGTTACCGATCAAGTTACTATTGACCTGCCCGGTCAAGACCACTAACGGAATCGAATCCATGTAGGCATCGGCGATCCCGGTGATGGCGTTGGTCGCGCCGGGGCCGGACGTGACCAAGCATACGCCGGTGCGGTTGGTCGAATGCGCATAGCCCTCAGCCGCATGGACAGCGCCCTGCTCGTGTCGTACCAGGACATGAGTGATGGCTTTTTGCTTGTAGAGTTCGTCGTATATATGAAGCACTGCCCCACCCGGGTAGCCGAACAAGACGTCGACCCCTTCCTTGATGAGGCATTGAACCAAGATCTGCGCCCCGGTCAGTTCGGGCGCGCGGGTCTGTGGGATTGGCGTTACCACGGGAACATCACCTGAATTCGAGTTAGATCGGGAGAAATCGCACACCTTTAGCATGATCCGCGTGAGGAGTTTGTCCCGCACGCTCAGCGACTCCACTATGCGTTTGTCGCATGTTATACGTTGCAGCGCAAAATTTCATCGTTTCTTAAACGAAAGGGCGATCCCGATGGCGTCGAAGTTGGCTGGCTCGGTTAACCATGGACTAATCGCCACCGCTGCGCACGCCCCGCAACACTTCACGTTTGCGACCGAACCCGGGGGTTTTCCAAACCTCGAAGCCGGCAGCCGCAAGGCCCCG
>CAZWQC010000309.1:0-3738 GCA_964635785.1 uncultured Ectothiorhodospiraceae bacterium | reverse complement strand
TCCCGGTTGCTTACGTTAAGCGATACATCGATGCCCGGATGTTGTTCGCAAAATGCACCGAGAATCTCTGGCGCAAAATACTTCGCCGTGGAAATGACACATAACCTTAGTCGCCCGTGACGCAAGCCCTTCATATCCGCCAGGCGAATATCGAGGTCGCTCAGACTACGCAAGATTTCCCGCGAAGCGGCGTACACTTCCTGACCGACATCGGTTGGCTCGACACGCCGACCGATCTGTTGAAACAAAGGCATACCAACCGCTTCGGCGAGCTTTTTGATCTGCATCGAAACGGTGGGCTGAGTCAGAAACAACTCTTCCGCGGCCCGGGTAAAACTGCCATGGCGAACGATCGCTTCCATGATTTGTAGCTGGCGCAACGTGGTGTGCCGAATCAAGAAATCGGACCGATTACCACGCGAGGAGAACTCCCGTTCGCCAACCGCCGCCATCTCATTGGGCTCTGGCAAGCGCGTCGTTCGAGCCGATCACGTTCAATCCGGCCAAACGCGTCGTCGTGGCAAGGGCGTGACCGTGTCGTCATCCGCCTTTGATGGATTGACAGTTGGCAATCGCTGCGGAGGATTACGCAGCAACAGAGTCCGTCCGGCAGGAACCGGCAGCTCACCGCCAACAACCGAGTTTGCCGCATCGCTCGAACTCGGTGTCATATCGTTAGTAGCAATCGACTCATCTGGCATCGTCTTAAACCTTATTGGATAAATAATCAGACTGCGTAGCGATCAGCGCATCGAGCGCCGCCGCAAAAGCCTCGATGGCCTCATGGGCACAGACCGCCTCTGCAGGATCCAGCGCCAACGTCGCGTTAACATAGGTCCGCCCGAAACTCAGATCGGGATAAATCCCAGTCCTTTCCGACAGTTTCCCCACGTTTTCCAGGAACGCCCGGGTGTTGGCGTAGTCCGGAAATTCATAACGGCGCTCGAGACGGTCCGGCGCGTTGCGTAAACTCCATGCATGCTTTTGCTCAGCCATTGGTGATTTCTTGATCTTGGGGACGACCCAGGTTATGTAACCAGGCTTCGATCTCCTGTGCGTGGTGATGCTCTTCCTCCCACAGTTGCGCAAAGAAACGCGCATTGACCACGTCACCCACTTCCTGACAAAACGCGGTCGCCTGGGCATAGAATGCAACGATCTCCGCTTCGAGTTCGGCATCCTGCTGCAACAATGCGACCAACGTTGGCGCGACACGAGCCGGACGGACTTGTGAAGCATTCGGTACGGCGCCGACCTCGAGAAGCTTTCGGACAATGCGTTCGGCATGTTGCATTTCCTCTACGGTCTCATGCCGAAAGCGGTTACTGGCCTCGGCCAGACCCCAGGCATCCGTCAACGCGGCCTGGGTAAGATATTGCTGCACCGCTGACAACTCGAGACTCAGCGCGCGTCCGAGGTAGCCGAGCGTGCGTGGATGAATGGATGCCTGCTGCATGGATATAATCTTTGTTGAATCGAATTGCGGGTTACGGTCGTGTTCGCCATGCGTGTTTGGCCGGCCAACACGGCATTTGTTAGTGCATCTAGCCTCTCCACCATTGCGTTTCTCACGCCTCGCAACGCAAGATCACCTTCGGGTCGGTTCCCGCGATCAAGCGCGGGAACCCGGATGACATGCCGCTGGGACGTCCACAGATGACTTTTCATGCGAACACATGGAAAACCATCATCCGGAAATGGCCCTTCAGGTCTATGACCGGCCTTCCAGTGCGGACATGTTGCTATTACCCAATATCGGCTCGACTTCGCGGTGCGGACGGGCAATGATGTGAGCGGCGACCAGGCCATCACCGACCCGTTCGCAGGCATCCGCGCCAGCCCGGACGGCCGCATTGACAGCACCCGTTTCACCGCGGACCAGCACGGTTACATAACCACCACCGACGAATTCACGCCCAATCAAACGGACTTCCGCCGCTTTGGTCATGGCATCCGCCGCTTCGATCGCGGGCACCAGCCCACGCGTTTCGATCATACCTAATGCAATGCCTACGGTTTCGTTGGCCATCTCGTTTCTCCACTGGTTTATGGTCATCAGGGTTTCGGGTAAAAAGACAAACCGATGGTTCTACACAGCCCACTGATTTGTCGTGATTCTTCAATCCACGTCCACCATCAACGCAAGATATCCCTTAAAGCGCGATGGTACGTCGCGACGCGCCCAAGTCTCACCGAGGCTTTCGATCCTGGCCATCAGTGCGGGACAATTGTTTGCGCCGCCGTATTTTTCGTTTGCCTCCGCTTTCTCTTAGCTTCCGGACTGCGATCCACTGGCGGCCATCGAGTCAATCATCTCCAACTCCCACGCATCGATAATGCCGCTGATCGTCAGGTCAGTCAGCACGTTAGTATCACCCATGGCATACCGAGCCGCCGAACCCGCGTTGGTAAACACCCAGTTACCGGGAGTAGCCCCAATCGGGTCGGTTGCCACCAACTGCTTCCCGTTCATGTCGCGCAACACTCGAAGGGACTCGTACTTCAGGCCAGGTATCCGGCGAGTACATACCACCGAACCGACCACCTGAAATATCTCCATTATGACTCGGTCTCCCAACGGTCAATGATGCCCACGATCGTCAAATCGCTCGGATATTCCTTGGAACCCGCCGCATCCCGTGCCGCTGAGCTACCTACGCAGATCACCCAGTCGCCAGGGACGCAGCCCACGGCATCGACGGCAACCGCCAAACTGCGGCCATCGCGGACCACTTGCAGGTGTTTGTGTTCCAATCCTGCAATGCGATTCGTTGCGACCAGGGGTTTTTCCACCTGACAGATTTTCATCGCTTCACACTCCCAGTCCCTCGCTGTCGCGGCAACATCACATCGTCAATCGAATAGCCCGGTAGGACGCCGGCGAGCGGCAGCAGAGAGGATCCAACCACCTCCACGACATCCTCCCCGTCGCAATCTCGAACCGTTGCCAACGTATGCAACAACCCTCGCGATACGTGTTCCGCATAACGTTCCGCCAATGCTGCACTGACACGTTGGCTACGCGCGATGGCCCGATCCCGAGCCCCAGGCACTTTTCCGTGATAATCGAAGCGAACCACAACCGGCGCTGGCAAGCCACGGTCAATGCAGAGTTTGGCAAAGATCTTAAGGCCCACATCCAAGTCTGCCGCCCCCTCTTCAACCGTGTCCAAGTGGGTGAAATAGGTTAAATTGCGCAGCTGGATTTCATCGAAGCCGGTGCCAACTCCGATAAATCGCTCGGCATGACCCGAGTCACTGTAGGCTCCGCCGTGAAAAACATTCACGTAATCGATCTGTGCGAAATTGTTCACCAGCAAATCTTCGGCCAACCGTTGCATTCCACTATCTGCGGGTGTCCCGGCGAGTTCCGCGATTTGCTTGCGGACAAACTCGCGCGCACCGGTTGCGGTCATACCGGCTGTCGCCCGATAGAAGTCGGCGCCATCGACATACCGGTCGAGGCAGATATTGCTCGCCCGATCGGGCAGGTGAATACGAACCGCATCCGTGTCGGTATCCAAACCGATTAACAGCAAATCCACCGACGCACCACAGCAAAAACTGTTTTGCACCGCTTGCTGAAACGCTTGCAACCGCGCCAAACCCGCTTGCGCCGCCCGCAGTGTATCGGAACCATGGGCCGCACAACCGGCATGATCCGGATCCCGTGTACTGAAGTGGTACATGACCGCTTTCAGGTAACGGGTCGGGGCATCCGCCGGGCTCGGTCGCCCT
>CAZWQC010000308.1:474-3745 GCA_964635785.1 uncultured Ectothiorhodospiraceae bacterium | reverse complement strand
CCGCCAGCAACGAGTCCATGTGCGTTCTTTCCCAGCCATGCGAGGCATCGACGGCAAAACACACCAGCGCCGTTCTGATATCGTTCCCCGCCTCGAGTGCCGCGGCCGAATCACTGCGATAATACTTGAACACATCGCGGCTATGCACAATGTTATGTTCTTTACACAACGCGAGCAGATTCCGTGTCAAGTGGTAATCGAATGGTCCACTGGAATCCATCATAGTGATGGTGACACCATATTCACTCGTGTTTTGACCGGCTGCGATCGTCCCATTGTCCACCGACACCATCTCAGCAACGTCGCCATGCAATACATGCGAGGCACCAACACCGACTTCCTCGGAAATCGTCAACAGCAAATGGCAATCGAGCGGTATTTCCAGGCCGCTTTCCACCACGGCTTTGGCCGCGGCGAGAATAGCCGCCACCCCGGCCTTGTCGTCCAAATGCCGGGCATTGACGAACCCCACGTCGCTGAACTCGGGTTGCGGGTCGATAGCAATGTAATCGCCAACATGAAAACCCAACTCCAATAGATCACCCAGCGAATGGCAGGTGGCATCAACGCGCACCTCCAGGTTATCCCAGCCACAGGGTTGTGAATCAATTTCTTCATTGAACACATGACCGGAGGCCTTCAACGGCAGAATCGTGCCACGGAAGGATTCCTTGTCGGTAAAGAGGGTCACCCGAGCCCCTTCGGCAAAACGTGCCGACCACGTTCCGATGGGCACGACTTGTAATCGCCCGGTCGTTTTCAACCCTTTGACCATGGCGCCGAGGGTGTCGAGATGGCCGATGATCGCGCGATCGGGGCTATAACGGCGACCGGGAATGTTGGCGCGGATCGCACCGCGTCGCGTCAGCTCATAGCGAATACCGAGCGACGTTAACTCCTCACAGGCCAGGTGCACGATATTGTCGGTAAACCCAGCGGGACTCGGCACCGCCAGCAAGCGTTCCAAAACACCGCGCAGATAAGCTTGATCAATAATGAGACGCTGCGTCATTGATACGTCCTTCCACGGCTAAACCGGTTCTCGTCTGCGGAAACAACAGATCGACGAAGCGCTCGGCGGTCGGTTGCGGCTCATGATTGGCCAAACCCGGACGTTCATTGGCTTCGATGATCCAATAGCCTTTCCCGCGCAGCGTCGGCACGATAAAATCCAGTCCAACAACCGGAATATCAATGGCTTGTGCCGCGCGGATCGCCGCATCCACCAATGTATACGACACGTAATCAGTGACATCATGGATGGTTCCACCCGTATGCAGATTGGCCGTTTTCCGGACCTGAATCTCGGTGCCCTCGCTCGGGATATCATCGTAGGTATATCCGGAGTCCATGAGGCAACGTGCGGTTTGCGCATCGACGGGAATGCGACTTTCCCCGCCGGTCGCAGCGGCTCGACGGCGGCTTTGTTTTTCGATCAATTGGCGTACGGTATGATGACCATCGCCGATCACCTGTGCCGGTTTGCGAATCGCCGCCGCGACCAATTTATAATCGATAACGATCATACGCAAATCCTGACCTTTGACGAATTGCTCGAGCAATACCGACGAACTGAACTGCGCCGCCAACTGGATCGCCTCCGTCAAAGCCTTTGGCGTGCGCACATCCACCGTAATACCCACCCCTTGTTCACCCCGTGCTGGCTTGACCACAACACTGCCATGCTCTTCCAGAAATGCCAGATTGCGGGCTGCGTCCTGCGCCGACATTTGCGCCGGTACGGACAACCCAGCACGCGCCAACAGCCGCCGCGTCACCGCCTTGTCGTCACAACGACTCATCGCCACGGCCGTCGTCAACTCCGACAACGACTCTCGGCAAACGACGGTGCGCCCGCCGAAGGTGAGCGAAAAATAAGCGGCCTGCGCGTCGATCACCTCGGCCTGAATACCCCGCCGACGTGCTTCCTTGATAATGATCTTCGCGTAGGGATTGAGCGCCGCTCCCGGTTCCGGACCAATGAACAACGGCTCGTTGATGCTGTTACGGTTTTTTACACAGAAGACCGGAATGCGTTCGAACCCGAGCTTTTCATACAGGGCGATTGCCTGCTCGTTGTTATGCATCACCGACAAATCAAGGCAACTCCGGCCAAGTTCGCGGTAGTGTTCGACCAAACCGCGGACCAGCGCCTCGCCGACCCCGGATAACGGCGTTTGCGGATCGACCGCCAAGGCCCACAAACTGCATCCGTTCTCCGGATCTTGGAAGGCCATCCGGTGATCCACGCCCGTGACTGCGCCCACCACACGATCGGTCGTCAAGTCGATGGCGATCATGACGCATACCACCTGCGAGTCATAGGCGTTCGTAAAGAACGTATTGACCGGCTGCACCATGTGTCGCGCAGCATAGATCCGATTGACTTGTTCCGCCTCTTCCAACGTCCTCAATTCGCGCACGGCAAGTCCCCGCAAGGATTCGGATCGCTCGCGATAAGTATCCAACCAAAGCCGATACGTGTTCGACGGATCGAGAAACAGCTCTTGCGGTGCCAACGAGACCACAACATGCGGATCGCGCAAATACAACGCCACATCCCGTCGCCCGGGTTGTTCGGCACGAATCGCGTCGGCCAACTCATCGTTCTCGGCAAAGGTCTGCGCAAAGATCAAACGGCCCCAACCGACGTCGATCACCGCATTCGGGGTCGCACCGACCGGAACCTCGGGCAACGGATGTGGCAGAACACGCAATTTTTCAGTTCCCGCAGCCACACTACTTGCCGCCATTGTCGTCATGGTTAATTCCTCCGTACCACCGATCGTTAGATATTGAAGTTTTGCAGCCATAGCTCCAACAACGCGACTTGCCATAGCATGGACCCACCCAACGGTGTCATATGCTTGTGCGGATTGGCCAACAATTCGTCCACATAAGCTGGATTGAACAAGCCCCGAGACTGTGCCCGCCGGCTGTGCAGTGCATCGCGCACATAGTCGAGATAGGGACCATCGATGTACTTCAGCGCAGGCACCGGGAAATAGCCTTTCGGGCGGTCGATGACTTCGTGCGGAATGATCTTGCGCCCAATCGCTTTCAATATCCCTTTTCCTCCATCCGCGAGCTTGAGCTCCGCGGGCATCCGCGCCGCCAATTCCACCAACTCATGATCCAGGAAAGGCACCCTCGCCTCGAGTCCCCAGGCCATGGTCATATTGTCCACCCGTTTGACCGGATCATCCACCAACATCACCGTCGTGTCTAAATACAACGCCTGGTCGACCGCTCGGTCGCTTCCCGCATACGC
>CAZWQC010000308.1:0-464 GCA_964635785.1 uncultured Ectothiorhodospiraceae bacterium | reverse complement strand
AGTCGTCGCTCACCCAATCCGCCGTAAGCACCTCAGCCATGCCGGCATGATCGCGATCGAAGAACACCCGCGCATAGTCGGCCACCGGATCTTGGCTGGTCAGCAGGGGCGGATACCAGTGATACCCACCGAACACCTCGTCGGCACCTTGCCCGGATTGCACGACTTTGACATGCTCGGCCACCGCTTTCGACAGCAGGTAAAACCCCACGTTGTCGTGGCTGACCATGGGTTCGGACTGAGCCGCAATCACCGCCGGTAGGGTCTTGAGCATTTCCGCCGCCGGCACGAAGATCCGGTGATGCTGCGTCGCATAATGCCGGGCGATGAGATCGGAATACTCGAATTCGTCACCCCGCTCGCCTCCCGCCGCCTCGAAACCGACGGAGAAGGTCGCCAACCCGGGCTGCCCCGCTTCCGCAAGCAGGCCGGCGGATAATTCATCGGCGTAGCCGGACTGGTAA